>NZ_VPBE01000020.1:0-49509 GCF_013418895.1 Acinetobacter sp. YH12116
GATCGAGTACAAGGCTAGCAGCTTCAACTTTAAACTCTGGAGTAAATGTACGTCTTGGTTTCATAAGCACCTCATTGGTGAATCTATTATCACCTAATTTGGTGTCCAACTTTATTAAACCACTACAGAAAGTCCCTCTTTTTTAAAGAGGGATTTAGGGAGATTCTTAAAACAAAAAATACCGCTGTGCCATCGGCAACACTTCCGCAGGTTCACACGTCAGTAATTTCCCATCCGCCCGAACCTCATAAATTTCAGGATCAACTTCCATCACAGGGCAGTAAGTATTCAGCTTCATATCTTTCTTCTGAATATCCCGTGTGCCTTTACATGGGCTAATCAACTTTTTCAGCCCTAGCTTTTCATGCACACTCGCATCAATCGCCACTTGCGACAAAAACGTAATACAGGTGTTATGCACACCACGGGCATTGGCACCAAACATCGGACGATAATGCACTGGCTGCGGTGTTGGAATTGACGCATTAATATCGCCCATTGGCGCTGCCGCAATCATCCCGCCTTTAATAATCATCGATGGTTTTACACCAAAAAATGCGGGCTTCCACAACACTAAATCGGCCAGTTTACCGACTTCCACCGAGCCAATTTCATGACTTAAACCATGGGTAATCGCAGGGTTAATCGTATATTTGGCGATATAACGCTTCACACGATGATTGTCATGCGTGGCATTGTCACCCTCTAAAGGTCCACGCTGCACTTTCATTTTATGTGCGGTTTGCCATGTGCGTATCACCACTTCTCCAACACGCCCCATCGCTTGCGAATCCGATGACATCATGGCAATTGCGCCTAAGTCTTGCAAAATATCTTCCGCAGCAATGGTTTCACGGCGAATACGACTTTCCGCAAACGCCACATCTTCCGAAATTGCAGGATCTAAATGGTGACAGACCATCAACATATCCAGATGTTCATCAATGGTGTTGATGGTATAAGGACGGGTTGGATTGGTGGATGATGGCAATACATTCGGCTGACCAATGGCTCTTAAAATATCAGGCGCATGTCCACCACCGGCACCTTCGGTATGATAAGTGTGAATGGTACGGTTTTTAAATGCCGCCAACGTTTCTTCCAAGAAACCACTTTCATTTAAAGTGTCGGTATGAATTGCCACTTGCACGTCAAATTCATCTGCCACAGTCAAACAGTTATCAATCGCTGCAGGTGTCGAGCCCCAATCTTCATGCAGTTTTAAACCCACTACACCTGCACGAATTTGCTCGGCAATCGGTTCAGGCTGACTGAGGTTACCTTTACCCAATAAACCAATATTCATGGGTAAATCGTCAATGGCTTGCAGCATGGTGGAAATATGCCAAGGACCCGGAGTCACCGTCGTTGCCGATGTGCCTGCTGCAGGACCTGTACCGCCACCAATCATGGTGGTCACACCTGACATCAGCGCAGTTTCTACCTGTTGCGGACAAATCCAGTGAATATGGGTATCGACACCGCCTGCGGTTAAAATTTGCCCTTCACCTGCAATCACTTCAGTAGCAGCACCGAGTGGAATGGTAATATCTGGCTGAATATCAGGGTTGCCGGCTTTACCAATTTTCCAGATACGACCATTTTTTAAGCCAACATCCGCTTTAACAATACCCCACCAATCTACAATTAAGGCATTGGTAATGACGGTATCAGCAACGTCTTCAGCCAAAAGTTGTGACTGCCCCATCCCATCACGAATGACTTTACCACCACCAAATTTAACTTCTTCACCATAAGTGGTGAGGTCTTGTTCGACTTCAATAAACAGTTCGGTATCGGCCAAACGAACCCGATCACCCACCGTTGGACCAAACATTTCTGCATAAGCACGGCGTGACATTTTCATTTTAATTTTTCCTTAATCCAATGGCCCCATAACACGACCGGCAAAGCCATAGACTTCACGTTTACCAGCTAAAGCCACCAGTTCAATATCGCGGCTTTGACCCGGCTCAAAACGTACCGCTGTGCCTGCTGCAATATTTAGACGATAGCCTCGCGCTGCTTCACGGTTAAATTGCAAAGCATCATTGGCCTCATAAAAATGAAAATGTGAACCGACCTGAATCGGACGGTCACCGGCATTTGCCACGGTCATTTTTAAGGTCTGACGTCCGACATTCATTTCAATGTCTGAGTCTGGGGTAATCACTTCTCCGGGTATCATGTTTGACTCCTAGACAATCGGTTGATGTACAGTGACGAGTTTTGAGCCATCTGGAAATGTCGCTTCAACCTGTACTTCTGCAATCATTTCCGGTATACCGTCCATCACATCTTCGCGTTTTAATAATGTGGTGCCGTAATGCATTAGCTCACTCACGCTCATGCCATCACGCGCGCCTTCTAACAACGCGGCAGAAATATAGGCAATCGCCTCGGGATAGTTCAGCTTTAGCCCACGTGCTTTACGGCGTTCGGCCACCAAGCCCGCAGTAAAAATTAGCATTTTGTCTTTTTCAGTGGGATTGAGTTCCATATCTCGTTCCTAAGTTTGTTCTAAAGGGTGTAATGCAAAATGTGTGCTCAAAAAATTAAATTCCCTCTGCTTTCAGGAGAGGGTTAGGGAGAGGTAATAAACCCAATGTATTAGCCCTCCCTCTAACTCCCTCCCATAGGGAGGGAGAATGGTCTTTATGTCCGCCAAATCCTCGGAAATTCTTCATCTAAATCAAACCAGTAACGGCGCAGCTTGGCGCGTATCGCAGCAAAGGCATCATGACACTGGCGTACGTCATCACCCAGATAACGTGCTGTCACCACATCATCCAGCAGGGTTAACGTCACCTTAATATCCATGCGCATAATCAGCTCACGGATTTGATCAATCTGCTGATCTAAATAGAATTTTGAGCGGAATTTTTCTGGCGGCACTGCCCAGAAGCTAGCCATGACTGCATGACCGTTCATTCCCAAACAGGAGCTGAGCCAGCGGTCATTGCCACTAAAACTCAAACGGTCAGTGACCAGTAATTTATTGTTCCGGTACAGCTGAAATCGATTTTGATAACTGCCCTCGATAAATGTTTCATGGCGCGCCTGACGGCCCAGTACCAACATATCCCAACCAATAAAACTGGCAGAATCCTCCAGCACAACTCTGGTTTCAGAATTGGCATTTGCACCATTAAAGAGCATGGTTTCTTGCGGTAGCCATTCAAAAATAGAAGTATCTTTAACTGTAATATCAATATGTTGGAAGGCCTGTTTTTGATTGGTCTTGTACCATTTTCCTGCACCCGGCGTGGTCACCAAGGCATGTGCCGCCTGCTCTGCCGACATCTGAAAGGTTAAATGATCGCCCCCGGCAATACCCGCAGGTGGATGCACAATAATGGCGTGGCACACCCCGGTTTTTTCTGGCCACAGCATTTTTTGCACCCGAACAGGACCATGATGTTTACGATGTTCCAATACGGTGCGATTTTTTGCGCCTTTAAAGCCAAGTTCGAGCTGTGCAAACCAATATTGCACCGCAGGCTTCACTTCTGTTGCCACCAGCTGATTCATTTTGCTCAATTCGTATCTTTTTAAAGTCTATGCCCTGGCATTAAGCAATAACTGCACCAATTTCTATCGGCGCAGATTTCGCTTTGGCTGGCTGCCATTTCTTGCTATGGTGCATCTGCATAGGGAATGAGGATGTGAACAATATGCAAATTCGTGATCAAATTGTTTTAGTGACTGGCGGCGCACGCGGTTTAGGCCTGGCCATTACCCGAACCTTATTGGCGGAAGGGGCGCGTGTAGTGGTAAATTATTTAAACAGTGCCGCTGCTGCCGAGCAACTGGTGCAACAGTATCCAGAGCAGGTCTTTGCCTATCAGGCCGATGTCACTGACAAAGCCCAAGTGCAGGCTCTCTTTGCCGCAGCCAAGGCGCATTTTGGTCAGACGATTCATAGTGTCATCAACAATGCCTTAATCAACTTTGAGTTTAATGGTGATGCCCGTCCTAAAGTTGAAGACCTGACGCCGGCCATCATGCAGCAACAGTTTGATGGCGCTGTTGTGGCTGCCCTCAATACCACTCAAGCGGCGCTTGAGGATATGAAAACTGCCGGATTTGGCCGTATTGTGAATATTGGTACTAACCTCGTGCAGAACCCGGTGGTGCCTTATCATGACTACACCACCGCCAAAGCCGCACTGTTGGCCTTTACCCGTACTGCAGCGCATGATCTGGGCCAATATGGTATTAACGTGAATATGTTGTCTGGCGGTCTGCTCCAAACCACCGATGCCAGCAAAGCCACGCCAGATGCGGTATTTGATTTAATTGCTGCCTCGACGCCACTACGCCGTGTTACCACCCCAGAAGAATTTGCTGCTGCCATTATGATGTTCCTGTCACCGTATTCGCGTGCAGTCACCGGGCAAAACCTGATTGTTGATGGCGGTCTGGTCAAAGGTTAACTGCAGTTTTGTGTGACTTTTATCACAATAAACTAATTTTTAAGCAGTTAAACCGGTTTGTCATGCTAGAGGTGGGCTGAATTCGCTAGACTATGGTCCATCCTCTCTTCACTATTTTGCTAACATGAAACCCCTGTTTGCTTTGGCCTGCTGTACCCTGCTGAGCGCCTGTATGTTCGGTAACTCCCAAGAATTAAAACGCGCTGAACAATTGCTGGCGCAATTTGAATGCCACAATATTGAAACAACGCTGATGACCCATAGTGCTATTAACAGCTATCACGAACATGCGCTGGTTGCCGCCCGGCAAAAAGCCAGCCGTTATGTCGAGCAATATCAGGAAGGTGAACAGCAATCCAGCCTGGCGGTGGATGAAATTGTGCAGCAGCAATATCAGCTTTATACCGCAGCCTGCCAATCGTTGGGCGGGATTTTCCCCAAAGCAGAACAGCCTTAAATCAAAATTAGATATTTAGAAGTTTGATCACACAAAACAGCGGATCAATCAGAGAGAAGCTTCAATCGGCCAATGTTGATATTGAAAGTGCATAAATGAAAAGACAGGGTCGATGCCCTGTCTTCTTTTTTTAACGATGAACGATTATTCAGCCGGTTCTGCATAGTAACGGGTATCGACACTAAACTGTTCCGGGAATTTGGCCGCAATGCTGGCATAAAACCCCATGATTTCGGCCATGTCTTTTTCCATATCTCCCGATGGATAGACAATTTTACCCACCCCACATTTTTTCTGGGCGTAGTCCATATAGGCCAATGCAATCGGCACGCCAGCCGTTACTGCCACATGGTAAAAACCGGTTTTCCACTGTTCCTGTTTGGCACGTGTACCTTCTGGCGTAACCAGCATCACCAGCTTGGGATGCTGCTTGAACAAATCACTCATCAGCTGCACCATGCTCGGACGCTGCTCACCGGCTGCCTTCGGACGACGGTCAATGCCAATTCCGCCCATTGCACGGACAAAAGGCCCAAACGGAAACTTCATATAACTGTCTTTAATGGTCAGGCGAACATTCACGCCCAAGGCTTTAAGCGCCAAACGTGCATATAGTGCATCCCAGTTACTGGTATGCGGCGCGGCAATCATCACACACTGGTCCAAATCCAGCGGCCAGTGATTGTCAATTTCCCAGCCCATCAACCCCAAGCTCTGTTCTGCCAACTTCTCAAACACAAGCACAATCCACACAATAAAAATTGCGCGAAGTTTAACAACTCAACAGATTTAAAAAAGAGCAGATTGCCGAATATTTAATCAATTAATATATAAATGTATACAATTAGCCAAACCGTCAATCGCCATTCCTGCCAATCTTTCGGGTTTTTCTTAAATAAACCGGATGCCGGAAACTGAAAATAAATACTCACAGAAACCCAACAGGGCAATTTTTACAATCAGGCTATGCTGACCCTATCTGTCCTGTCAGGAGATTGATCGGTGAAAATAAAAATTCTGAGCCTTGCCCTCACGGCGCTGTTACTGGCCGCCTGTGATAACAATAAAACCCCTGAAACCGCCCGCGATGCAGAAACCACCTCGCCTGCCGCAGCCACTGACATGAGCGCCAATGATACAGCCGCCACCGCACTGGACTGGCCGGGAGAATATAAAGGGGTCTTGCCGTGTAGCGACTGTCAAGGCATTGAAACCGAGCTTGAGCTAAAAAT
Organism: Acinetobacter sp. YH12116; assembly: GCF_013418895.1. Classification (NCBI taxonomy): domain Bacteria; kingdom Pseudomonadati; phylum Pseudomonadota; class Gammaproteobacteria; order Moraxellales; family Moraxellaceae; genus Acinetobacter; species Acinetobacter sp. YH12116. The sequence goes on from NZ_VPBE01000020.1 coordinate 6,126, forward strand.
GGATAAAACTTATGAGTTGAATGAGGAATTCCTAGGCCGCGCCAATGGTCAGGAGTCCAAAATTACCGGTACATTTGAATTTGACCCGAATGATCCTGCCGTTATTATTCTGGATCAGGCTGCCAATAACCGTAAATTCTTTGTCGGTGAAAACTTTATTGAAGCGCGCGATGTCAACAATGGCGACAATATTGATGCCAGCCAGAGTTATCGTCTGCAAAAAGATCTGCAATAAAGCACAAGATCTAGCACCGCTAAAAGTCACCACTTTGGTGACTTTTCTTGTTTCAAAACGGTTTTTTGCCCGCGATAAAATTTGCTACAAAACAACGGTCCAATTTAGCCCTCTGCTCTAGGCGAATATGCCCGAAAAGTTTATGTTTAATACCTTATCCAAAGATTGATCTGTTGCCATGTTATCTCGTCCTCTTCTTGCAATTAGCACCTTGTCTTTGTGTTTAAGTGGTTGCGGTGGGCAAGCTGAAAAAAGCAGTACCATGAGCAATGCCCAGGCCCAAACCGAAACCCAGCCACAAGACAGCTTGATGCCTGCTGCTGAAACGCCGACACCACAGCCGGAGCCACTGACCGGTCACTACAAGGCTATCCTTGACTGTGATGATTGCCAGCAGCGTATTCTTGAGTTAAAGATTCATCCGGATCAGAGCTACAGCCTGCAAGATACCCGTATCTATGCTCGCCGTCAGCGTAGCCAGAATACACAAGGTCAGGTCAGCTATACCAATGAACAGACTGCCCAATTAATCAGTACTGATCAACAGATTCAACAATTGCAGCCCACAGCAAACGGGCTGGAACTTGTGGATGCCTCATCCAAACAGCCAGCACTAAAACTGGAACGTGTTGCGACCATTGAAGTCAGCAATGCGCTGAAACATGCCGACATTCAGGCCGAACATATTGATAGCTTAAGCTTTCGCGATATTACCGATACCGTCAAAGCGCATGACTACTATATGCGTATTCATAACCAGTCAGATCAGCCGCTAAAACTGAAAGTCAGCGATATTATTCTGGTCGATCAAAACTATCAGGAATATAACGCGCTGGTTGATGAAAGCTTTTTAGAACCTATTCCGGCCCAGCACACCCGCTACAATAAAATCAGCTTTAATTATCCGGACAATGCGGTGGCGGACTATATTAAGGTGAAATAGCTTTTCTTTTTTCTTTCATTTTCTATTCTGCCGTTTCTTTTTATCTTGCTGTACTGATCTTCTTTTTTCTTTCTTATTTATTCTTTTTATTCAAGCATAAAAAAACCCTGCAGATGCAGGGTTTTTTGTAAACCGTCTAACGATTAGCCGTTGAACTGGTTCATTGTGTTTTTCGCATCGTCACCCGCTTTAAGCGCGTTGTCACCAGCGAAGATTTCTTTGTGGTCATCACCGATATCAGAACCCGCCATTGCTTGGTGTTTCACACAAGCGATACCGCCACGGATTTCTTTACGTTGTACGCCAGCAACATAAGCCAACATACCTTCAGAACCGAAGTAACCTTGAGCAAGCTCGTGAGTAGACAGAGCAGCTGTGTGGTAAGTCGGAAGTGTGATTAAGTGATGGAATACACCCGCTTCACGAGAAGCATCTGCTTGGAATGTACGTACTTTTTCGTCAGCTTCAGCAGCTAATTCAGTGTTGTCGTACTCAGCACTCATTAACTTAGCACGGTCGTATGCAGATACATCTTTACCTTCAGCAACCCAACGGTCGTACGCTTGTTGACGGAAGTTTAAAGTCCAGTTGAACGATGGAGAGTTGTTATAAACAAGCTTCGCATTTGGCACAACTTCACGTACACGGTTCACCATGTGAGCGATTTCTTCAACGTTAGGCGTTGCAGTTTCGATCCAAAGCAGGTCAGCACCGTTTTGTAAGCTGGTTACACAGTCAAGTACAACGCGGTCAATTTGAGTGCCTTCACGGAACTGGTACAGGCCAGATGCTAAACGCTTAGGACGGTGTAATTTACCATCACGCTTGATCAGGATTTCGTCTTCTTTCGCTTCAGAGATGTCAATTTCTTGAGTGTCTAAGTAGCTGATGTATTGCGAAGCGATGTCGCCTGGCTCTTTAACCACTGGGATTTTTTGAGTCAAGTCAGCGCCTTCAGAGTCAGTACGTGCAACGATGATACCGTCGTCAAGACCCATTTCCAGGAACGCATAGCGAAGCGCGTGGATTTTCGCGATGAAGTCTTCGTGTGGAACAGTTACTTTACCTGCTTGGTGACCACATTGTTTAGCGTCAGAAACTTGGTTTTCGATTTGCAGTGCACAAGCACCCGCTTCGATCATTTTCTTCGCAAGTAAGTAAGTTGCTTCTTCGTTACCGAAACCAGCGTCGATGTCGGCAATAATTGGCACAACGTGAGTTTCAAAGTTGTCGATTTGAGCAGTGATTTCAGCTGCTTTAGCAGTATCACCTGCGTCTTGTGCTTTTTTCAGTGCACGGAACAAATCGTTTAATTCTTTTGCGTCAGCTTGACGTAAGAAAGTGTAGATTTCTTCGATCAATGCAGGAACAGAAGTTTTTTCGTGCATAGATTGGTCAGGAAGTGGACCGAATTCTGAACGAAGTGCAGCAACCATCCAGCCAGACAGGTAGATATAACGCTTAGAGGTTGTACCGAAGTATTTTTTGTTCGCAATCATTTTTTGTTGCGCAACGAAACCGTGCCAGCAACCTAGTGATTGAGTATACTTGCTGCTGTCTGCATCGTATTCAGCCATATCACGACGCATAATCGCAGCTGTATATTTAGCAATGTCTAAACCAGTTTTGAAACGGTTTTGCATCTGCATACGCGCAGCATCTTCAGGACTGATGTCTGCCCAAGTGTTACCGAATTTCGCTTTCAATTCGCGGATTGCATCAATCGCTGTTTGGTATGTAGTCATGATATTTTCCTGTATTAATTTTAGGATTTTCTCCAACGAAATGACTAAAATCATACCTCTGGATGTGTTCAGATTTAGAGCACTTCGTCGTGTTGAGTACAGATTAGAGTGAGTTAGAAAATTAATCCAATATCCTCAAAGAATCTTCACTATTTATTTAAAAAATATGTAGATCAAAGTCGTATCCGAAAATTTATATTACAAAACAAATATTTGATTTTTATTAAATAAATTTTATTTTACAATTCAAATAACCGATTAAAAAACACACCATTTGCTTTTTTTATATTCATTATACTTAAGTCGGGTACGGCTTTTTCCGTACAAAATCAAGGCAATATCCGGCTTATTTTTAGCCTGGTAGAGCCAACCTGACAGTGAATAGAAGAAGACCATGCTTGTGTTGAGTCGCTCAACTCAAGCATTTCTGCAGGTGGATGCGATGAGGTTTGAATCAACCCGACACGCGCTGATTTAAGCCGCTTAAACCCCGCGCGAATTGGGCCGAAAAACCCGGTAAATATGCAGGAATTGATCCGATCAGGGAACAGGCTTTTTCGGTAATTGTTCTACCCAAGCCTTCAGGCTTATGGCATAATCCAAATAATTTCTTGGGTTTATTTTCGGTATTTTTTTTATGAATCTGGAGCGGGTCGATCTCAACCTACTAATTTACCTGGACGTATTACTTCGCGAAAAAAATGTCACTCGAGCAGCTGAACAATTGGGCGTTACCCAACCCGCCATGAGTAACATTTTACGTCGTCTACGTAACTTATTTAATGATCCCCTGCTCATCCGTTCATCTGAAGGGATGACCCCGACCGAACGCGCACTTGAATTACAACCGCGTATTCGTGATGCCCTGTCCGATTTATCCATGATTCTGGAACCCCGTACCGAGTTCCGCCCGTATACCTCCAATCGCGTATTCCGGATTATGACTTCAGACTATGCCGAAGCCACTCTGGTGCCGCGTCTGGTCAAAGCCTTGCGTTCTGAAGCGCCAAATGTGGTGCTCGACTTTCTGACCCCAAGTGATGTCTCCTATCGTGACATGGAACAAGGCAAGGTAGACCTAGCCATCAACCGCTTTAATGAAATTCCGCAAAGTTTCCACCAGGTACTGGTCTGGCGTGACAGTTTTTCCTGTCTACTCAATCAGAAACACCCGGCGGCCGGCAACCTGAACCTAAAAAGCTATTTAGATGCACAGCATATCTGGGTCTCTAAAACCGGTATGGGCGTTGGCTTTGGCGTTAATCCTGAAAAACAGGCCGGATTAGGCTGGATTGATCAGGCACTGGAGCGGATTGGTCAAAAACGCAAGATTTCAGTCTTTACCCGTCATTATCAGATGCCGGCACTCTTGGCATCCAATGTGGATCTGGTGGCCACCTTACCGACCCGAATTGCCCGTTTACAGGCCAAAAGCCAGAATCTGCTGATTAAAGACCCGCCGTTTTATATTCCGGAATTTGAATTGAAGATGGCCTGGTGTCCGTTACTGCATCATCATCCGGCGCATCGCTGGTTACGTCAGCTGATTCTGTATGTGGCCCGTCAAATGATTGAAGAAGAAAACCGTGAGTTTTTAATGAATAACTCACAATTTTCTCAATTTTGACAAAAAACGCTCATAAATCTCTCTTTTTAAAGCTTATACTAAGATGAACATGAGTAGTGCCCGGTGCACTACTCGATGTTTTTGACGTTAAAAATATTCAGAATAAAAATCCGCAGGTGGATTCGTGAGCCTCTTCCAGAACATTGTTATTATTTTCATACTGATTGCAGGAGCAGGTTTTTTATCACTGACCGAGATCGCTCTGGCCGGTGCGCGTAAGGTCAAATTAAAAATTCTGGCTGAAGCCGGAGATGAACGTGCGCAAAAAGTGCTGGATTTACAGGAAAACTCGGCAGACTTTTTTGCCGCCTCGCAAATTGGCTTGAATGCGATTGCCATTTTAGGCGGTATTTTGGGTGAAGGTGCTTTTCGCCCGTATTTCTACGATTTTGTCACCCGTTTCTATACCGGACCGTGGGCCGAAACCCTCAGCTTTGCGCTGTCTTTTACCTTGGTCACCTCTTTATTTATTCTGTTCGCCGACCTGATGCCGAAACGCCTGGCCATGATTGCACCAGAGAAAATTTCTATTTCTGTGATCAATCCGGTGCAGGTATTTATTACCGTCTGCAAACCGCTGGCCTGGTTTATTAATGCCATCGCCAATATGCTGTTCCGGCTGTTTAAGGTCAATACCATCCGCGATGACAATATTACCTTTGATGATATTTCCGCAGTGATGGATGCCGGAGCCCAAGCGGGTGTGTTGCAAAAACAGGAACATCACTTTATTGAAAACGTGTTTGAACTGGAAGAACGTAATGTCCCGTCCAGCATGACCACGCGTGAAAATGTGGTGTACTTTACCCTGAATGAAGCCGAAGACAGTATTCGCCAGAAACTGGCCGAGTTCCCCTATTCCAAATTTCTGGTCTGTAATGAGAATATTGATCAGGTGATTGGCTATGTTGATGCCAAAGATATTCTGGTACGGATTCTAAATAACCAGAAAATTAACCAGCTGAATGAATCAACCATTCGTAATGTACTCACCATTCCCGATACCCTGACTCTGTCTGAAGTGCTGGACCGCTTCCGCTCAACCAAAGAAAAATTTGCGGTGGTGATTAATGAATATGCACTGGTGGTCGGCGTCATTACCCTGTCCGATATTATGATTACCGTAATGGGCGACTGGGTAACCCCTATTGAAGAAGAACAGCAGATTATTAAACGTGATAATAATTCATGGCTGATTGATGGCAGTACTCCAATTGAAGACATGAAACATGCGCTTGAAATTGAAGAGATGCCCGATGAAGAAAACTATGAAACTCTGGCCGGTTTTATGATGTATCAACTGCGCAAGATTCCGCGTCCAGCCGATACCGTGTTATATGGCGGTTATAAATTTGAAGTGGTCGATGTCGATCATTTTAAAATTGACCAGCTGTTGGTGACACGTTTACTGGAAAATAACCAACCGCCGGAACAGGAATAATCTATCTTTCTCTAATCAAGAGCGATAAAAAAACCTTCTAGACTCTAGAAGGTTTTTTTCATGCAGCAATTCACTTAAAACTGACGCAGCAATTCATCCAGCACCGCCTGATAGTGAATGGCAATGTCATCTTCCAGAATTTTATAGGCGCTGTCGAACTGCACCATTGGCCAGCCTTCTTTCCAGAACGGGAAAATATTGTGCAGGTCATGGGTCACAATCGCATCTTCACGGACAATAGCTTGTGCAATTTGTGCCAGTACCTGGGCGGTTTCTGCGCCATCAATGGCCAGATAATCAATCTGACGGGCATTTAAAATACGAATCCGGTCTTTTTTATAGCGGATTTTTTTGGCTTGGGCTTCATTTAGGCTCAATGCCAGCGTCACCGCTTCAACAAATTTTTCTTCAAAAGATTGATGCAATGCCACCAAGGCCTGTTTATGCGCTTCCTGACGTCCCACTTTTCCACCTTTGCGGATAATCTCTTTGGCTTCGCTATTGAGCACATCATTCTTCATACTCTGAAGGATGTCTATAATTTCAATATCGCTTAAAGATTCAGGAGACTGGTCAATCATGAAATAGCCTTGGGCAAAAAGTAAAAGACTATTTTCGCATAATTTCGCTTAAAGCTCGACAGATTCCGTAGCAATTATGACAGGAATAAGGGGGCCAATTTTAATGGTCATCAAAACTCAAATGTACACCCACAACACGAATTAATGCAGATAATGGCTAAGGCTCTGCTCCAGCTCGGTTTGTAAATGCAGCGGCGCTACAATTTTGACATAGGGAATCCAGTAGCGCACCAGCGGATAAAGCTGAATATGATGGCGAATCTGGCAGGAAATCAGCAGGCTGCCACACGGCTTTTCTTCCAGGATCTGCTGCTTTGGAAACAGCCGGCGCTGTTTAAAATACAGCGCGGCATCTGCCGCAACCGATAAATGTACTTCCTGCTGTTCATGACCAAACCAGATACCTTCTTCATCTTCCAACTGTTGCAGAATAGCCGGATCATGCTCAAACGGGTCCAGTTCATAGCTGAGTTCAATCTGCTCAATCAGGCTCAGGCGATACACTTTTAAGGTATCCGAATGCACCGCAGCCAGATACCAGTTACCATGATGATGAATCAGGCGATAAGGCTGCACCCGACGGGACTTGTTTTTATAGACAAAGCCAATGTACTGACGCTGCTGAATGGCTTGGGTCAGGGTTTTAAAATGTTCGGCATATTGGCTACTGTCTTCATAATCATAACCTTTGGCGGAAAACACCAGATTGGCACGATGATCCATCAGCTCACGTAGGAACGAAATATCCAGCGAGGGATAAAGATCGCTAATGCCCGACAACTGGGCAAAGTTCTGGATATCCTGAAGTTTAAACCGTCCCAAATAGGAAGCATCAAGATAGTATTTTTTGCTGCGTTTGTCCTGCAATAAAGGTAGATAGGCATTCAGCCGATCAAAGTCACGTTCAATGGTGCGGGTGCTGACTTTAAATTCCTGGGCCAGTTCCGGAATACTCAGCTGATGCCCTACATTGAGTTTGGTTAAAATACTGACCAGCCGTTCAGCCAGTCGTTCATGTGTTGAAGTAACACACTTCATGATACCCTCATGGTGCTGTTTTAAGGCACTGTTTTTTCTATCAATTAAACAACCGTAAATTAAAATTTATTAAATAAAAAATCATATAAATAATTAGACCAAAACTTTAAATACATTTACGTTAAAAGTAAATCAAAATACGTATCACAAGACTGCATTCAGCTTAGACTTAAGGCTTATTCTGATCCAGGCGATCCACATAACGCTCTAAATGCAGCATGGCACTATACACCCGGTGGATATCTGCCAGACCTATTTTTTGACGGATAATAGCCCGATGAATGCGCCTTAAAGCACGTATATTCTGGGTGGTGGTATATGCTGTAGATGAAATTCTCATGATTCTGCCCTCTGTCTCTTCATTGAAATATCCAGTTTATTTTTATGATGTCTTTTTTGTATGTGGGCTAATGTACAACACAGTTTCGACAGGTTGTGTCAAATACATCACATATATATTAATTTTTAGTAAAACTTGTACAGTTTAAGTAATAAACATCAATGTACTAACTTGAAATAAGCATAAAAAAGACCGGCTATAGCCGGTCTTTTTTAGATGCCGAATTAAATAATTTCTACCACAACCTTGCCAATATGATCACCGGTATCCATGGCCGCATGCGCTTCCTGGATCTGATCAAATTTAAAGGTTTTAAAAATCATCGGCAGACATTCACCTTTGCTCAATAATGGCCACACTGTGTCTTGCAAGCCTTGGGCAATTTCAGCTTTTTCTGCAGTATTACGCGCACGCATGGTTGAACCGGTAATGGTCAGGCGCTTCATCATAATCGGGCCAAGTTTCACATCTTTGGCTTTGGCACCGCCCAAGAACGCGATATAAACCAGACGACCATCACGGCGTAACAGGTTCAGGTTACGTTCCAGATAAGGTGCACCAACGATATCTAAAATAACATCGACGCCGCCGTTGTCGGTCTGTTCATTAATCACCTGCTCAAAATCTTGCGTCTTGTAGTTAATGGCGGTGGTCAGGTGTGAAATAGCTGCAACTTTTTCATCTGAACCGACAGTGGCAAAGGTTTTCATGCCCAGCGCATTACATAACATCAGCGCTGTGGTGCCAATACCGCTGCTACCCCCATGGACCAGTACTGTTTCGCCAGCCTTGGCTTGCCCCATCTGGAACACGTTGGCCCATACGGTAAAGAAGGTTTCTGGAATAGCCGCAGCCTGTACAAAACTCAAGCCTTCAGGCATAGTCAGGGTCTGGCTTTCTGGAACCACGCAGTATTCTGCATAGCCACCGCCATTGGTCAGGCCACAAACTTTATCGCCGACTTTAAATTTGCTGACCTCTGCGCCTACCGCTACCACTTCACCTGCCACTTCCAGCCCCGGCACAGGCGTCACCCCTTTCGGCATTGGATAAAGGCCTTGGCGCTGCAAGATATCCGGGCGGTTTAAACCAAAGGCATGAACCTTAACCAGCACCTCATTGGCTGCTGGTGTCGGAATAGCCACACTTTCATAGGCCAGTTTTTCCGGGCCGCCTGGTTCTGTAATAATGACCTGCTGCATCGTCGCTTGTGACATGGATTTTCCTTAATTGTTCAGTGCAAGTTTTCTGTGCTCTATTTGAACATAGATAAATGACGGAATGAAGCCAAGCCGGACTTATGTATAATGAGATGTATATTTCGCAGATTGATAACTCAGGTGAGCCATGACCCAAGTCATCGACTATAACGAAAATAATTACAGTGAATTTGAATGGTTTGATGGCTTTGCCGTGATCCGCTTTTATGCAGACTGGTGTGCACCCTGCGTACAGAATTTTCCGGTGTTTGCCGAACTGGCCGGCTATTATGCCCACCATCAGCCAGAGATTAAATTTGGCAAGATCAATGTCGATCAATCTCCTATTCTCACCCTGCGTTATCATGTCTATGGATTACCTTCGACCCTGATTTTCAAGCAGGGACAGATCATCCACAGAATTGCAGGGGTCAAAAGTCTGACAGAGATGAAATCTATTCTGGCCTTAATCCTCAATGATTCTTATGAATGATTATCCATATAAAACTAAATCCAACAAAAATATTTCCTTTAGCTCGCTATCTAAAATACGGAGCCTTTAATTAACTACACCCTTTATATTCCTTTACCATTCGATCACTCACATCTTCCGGATAACATAGCGGCGCATATCCGCCTACACGATGATCAGCACTATGCTTAGCGCAGCGACTGCTATTTTTTGCACTATGATAAGCAGATTGAAAATTCTCCTGATCACTCTCGATGGATTTTTCAATTATTCGTCATTTAATCGTAACCACACTTTGATTGCTCTGCCTGAACTCTACTGGCACAGCCAAACATAAGCGCAATATAAATAAAATCTTGTGTATCTTCCCGCTCTACACCAGATTGTATAGAGTAAGAATATTCGCGTAGATCATTAAGTTTGAAATAGACACAGCAGTCCCACCAAGAATCTAAAAGCCATAAAAAAACCCACCTTGCGGTAGGTTTTCTTTAACCAGCCCAGTCTTATAGACGAACCAGCTCCACAATTTTCTCAGCCAGTTCTTCAACGGCTTCGGTGCCATAGCTTACGTCAGTGCCTTCAGCAACATCGGTGACCACCACAACACCAGTTTCACGAAGTAATGCCACTTGAGCAGCATTCAGACCCGCTTTTACAATTGCAACTACACCTTGCTGAATCAGCAGGCTTTCCAGCGCTTGTGCATTTTCCAGTGCTTGTGCAGTGACAGTCACCGCAGCAGGTTTTTGACCTAAACGGGCAGCACGATCTTCCGCAGTCACAGGTTCATCATGTGCGGTCCATTCTACCGCCGCTTCCACCATACCCGCACCAACGGTCACGTTGCTTAAACGGTCAATGAAAATAAACGAGCCGGTATAACGGCTGTCCTGATAACGGTCAAATACCACTGGCGCATCAAACTCGATCTGAACATCAGCAATCGCGTTCAGTTCCAGCTGCTCTACCTGGGTTTTTTCCAGCGTATTCACGTTTACACGGTAGTTAATCTCAGCAATTTTGGCAGGAACAGTTTGTGTACCCAGCTTAATGTTGTACAGCTTGCCTTTGACCAGTGGCTGATCATTCATCCACACCACAGTTGCGCGTGCAGAACGTGAAATTTCCGGTTGATCGCCCGCTTTGACCAGCAGGTTACCGCGTGAAATATCAATTTCATCATTCAGGGTAAGGGTAACCGCCTGACCGGCAAAAGCACGTTCCAAATTGCCATCAAAAGTTACAATGTCTTTGACGGTAGAACGTTTGCCTGATGGCAACGCGACAATTTCATCACCCACACGGATGTCGCCCGAAGCAATGGTGCCAGCAAAACCACGGAAGTCGAGGTTTGGACGGTTGACATATTGCACCGGGAAGCGGAATTCGTTTTTACCTGAAGTCCGGCTAATTTCCACGTTTTCCAGCGTTTCCATCAAAGTTTCGCCGCTGTACCACGGAGTATTGGCCGACTTGTTCACCACGTTATCGCCATTCAGGGCAGAAATTGGCGTGAAAATGATATTGGCCGGTTTACGGTCACCAAGCTGGTTCACGAACTCGTTATATTGCGCCTGAATTTCATTAAAGCGCGCTTCAGAGAATTCCACCAGGTCCATTTTGTTGATCGCAACAATAATGTTCTTAATACCCAGCAGGCTGGCAATAAAGGTATGACGACGGGTTTGGGTCTGCACGCCATAACGTGCATCAATTAAAATAATCGCCAGATCCGCAGTTGATGCACCAGTGGCCATGTTACGGGTATATTGCTCATGTCCCGGGGTATCGGCAATGATGAACTTACGCTTTTCAGTCGAGAAATAGCGATACGCCACATCAATGGTAATACCCTGCTCACGTTCTGCCTGCAGGCCATCGACCAGTAAAGCCAGGTCAGGTGCATCCCCTGTCGTCCCGACTTTTTTCGAGTCACGGGTTACCGCTTGCAACTGATCTTCATAAATCAGTTTTGAATCATAAAGCAGACGACCAATTAAGGTCGATTTACCATCATCGACGTTACCGCAGGTCAGGAAACGCAATAAGTCTTTATTTTCGTGCTGTTTTAAATAGGCCAAAATATCTTGGCTAATGAGTTCTGATTGATGAGACATTGCTCAAACTCCACAAATTCTTTAGAAACCGGTTTAATCTCCCTCCCCCCTTTTACCTAGGGGAAATTTTCTCTCTTTAGAAAGAGAAGTCGGGAGAAATTAGAAGTAGCCCTCTTGCTTCTTCTTCTCCATCGAGCCGGCTTCATCATGGTCAATCATACGACCCTGACGTTCCGAGCTGGTGGCCAGCAACATTTCCTGAATAATTTCGGGCAAGGTATCTGCGCCTGACTCAACTGCACCGGTCAGTGGGTAACAACCAAGTGTACGGAAACGTACCGATTTCATTTGTGGCACTTCGCCTTCATGTAAACGCATACGCTCATCATCAACCATAATGAGTGTACCACTACGTTCTACCACTGGACGTTCAGCAGCAAAGTACAATGGAACAATTGGAATCTGCTCGAGATAAATGTATTGCCAGATGTCCAGCTCGGTCCAGTTCGACAATGGGAACACACGAATGCTTTCGCCTTTGTTGACCTTACCGTTATAAAGGTTCCACAGTTCTGGACGCTGGTTTTTCGGGTCCCAACGGTGTTTGGAATCACGGAAAGAATAGACACGTTCTTTGGCACGTGATTTTTCTTCGTCACGGCGCGCACCACCAAATGCAGCATCAAAACCGTATTTGTCCAGAGCCTGTTTCAGCCCCTGGGTTTTCATGATGTCGGTGTATTTTGAGCTACCATGATCAAATGGATTGATTCCGGCGTCACGGCCTTCCTGGTTCTGATGCACAATCAGATCAAAACCATGTTTCTTGGCCATGTTGTCGCGGAATTCAATCATATCTTTGAATTTCCAGCCTGTATCGACATGTAACAGAGGGAATGGAAGTTTTGCAGGATAGAAGGCTTTCAAGGCAAGATGCAGCATCACCGCAGAATCTTTACCAATCGAGTACAGCATAACCGGATTTTCAAACTCGGCAGCAACTTCACGGATGATATGAATACTCTCAGCTTCAAGCTGTTTCAGATGAGTAAGTCTTTCCTCATTTAATGACATGGACAACACCAGCTTAAATCAACGTGTACTTATTACACTTTATAAAATTTATATTCATTATAGAGATTTAGTTATCTGTACTATTGCTTGTTTTATTATATTAATATGCAAAAACGTCATATACAGGATTACTGATATTGCTATCAAAGTTTACTCATACCCTGCACAGCATCGCTTATTTTTAGCCTGATCACTATTTTCCAGTCGCCGTTTTTATGCTCACTTCTATCTATTGAGTTATTGTTAAAAGCTCTAATAGATCGCTTCATTTTCCAAGTGAAACACCTAAAATAAAACAAATTTTAATTTTTTCTGATTGCTCCCATGCCTTATAGTCATTACGATTTAGCCACCTTAAAAGCCCAGCTGGAACAGGCGCAGCTTGCCGGCTTTCTGTATCAGCATCAGCAGCACATGCTGGTGTTGCAGGAAGCGTTTGATGAAGATGGTTCTGCACTAAATACCTTTGTCCAGCACGAGTTCAGTGCCGATCAGATCGGGCTGCAATTTGGTCTACGACTTTCGGACCATAATATCGAGTTTTTGATTGGTCTGACCCACAGTAATCAGGATCGCGGTTATGAAATTGGTGCCGGCAATTTAACAGGTGACCAGAAAGCCTTTAACCTGATGTATGCCTTTTATAATTATCCAAAGGCCTTTTATCTGGTCAGCATGCCACTGGCCTCCACCTCAAGCCAGCTGGAACAGGCCATTGAACAGCAACTGTTCAAGCGCCCGGAACTGGCCTTCCTCGACACCGCAGTCAAAACCAATCCAATGGGTGAACAGGTGCAGTGGATGAAATCCTTTATTGTGCAGCAAAGCCTGAACATGAAAGTGCGTATTCAGACCAGTTTAATCTAAGCGATTCTTCTGATCTGTGCTTTACGTATAGCTTGATGATACTCAAACAAAAAAATAACCCGCGAGATTCGCGGGTTATTTGATTTAGCAGATTTTAGTTCTTGTGACGCATATGCGGGAACAAAATCACATCACGTATACTTGGTGCATTGGCGAATAACATCACCAGACGGTCAATCCCGATCCCTTCACCTGCTGTAGGTGGCAAGCCATATTCCAGTGCTTCAACGAAGTCTGCATCGTAGTGCATCGCTTCATCATCACCAGCATCTTTCTCAGCCACCTGTGCCTGGAAACGCTCCGCCTGATCAATTGGATCATTTAACTCTGAGAAGCCGTTTGCCAGCTCACGACCACCAATGAAGAATTCAAAACGGTCAGTGATGTGCGGGTTCTCATCATTACGGCGAGCCAGCGGTGAGGTTTCTGCTGGGTATTCAGTAATGAAGGTTGGCTGACGCAGTTGAGTTTCAACCGTTTCTTCAAACACGATGGTTTGCAGCTTGCCTAAACCAAAGCCCGGTTTTACCTGCTCTTTCAGTTCGTTTTGTACGAAGTTGGCCAGAAATTCACGGTCATTGACGTTTTCAGGCGTGAATTGCGGGTTGTGCTCAAGAATCGCATCAAACATCGAGATTTTCTTGAACGGACCTTTGAAGCTATACACTTCATCGCCATACGGCACATCGGTCGAACCCAAGATGTCGATGGCCAGTTTCTCCAGCATCTGCTCGGTCAGTTCCATCAAATCTTTGTAGTCTGCATAAGCCTGATAGAATTCAATCATGGTGAATTCCGGGTTATGACGGGTCGATACACCTTCGTTACGGAAGTTACGGTTAATTTCGAACACGCGTTCAAAACCGCCCACCACCAAACGTTTTAAATAAAGTTCTGGCGCAATACGCAGGAATAATGGCATATCCAGCGCATTGTGATGGGTTTCAAATGGACGCGCCGATGCACCACCTGGAATCACGTGCATCATTGGGGTTTCGACTTCCATGAAACGTTTTTCAGTTAAAAACGCACGGATGCCCGATACCACTTTGGCACGAATTTCAAAAGTCTTACGGGTTTCTTCGTTTACAATCAGGTCCAGATAACGCTTACGATACTTCACTTCAGTATCGGTCAGGCCATGGAACTTGTCTGGTAATGGACGCAGCGATTTGGTCAGCAATTCAAAGTGCTCGATATGCACATATAAATCGCCTTTGCCTGAACGGCCGATATAACCTTTAACAGCAATAATATCGCCCAGGTCCAAACCTTTAATGGTTTCCAAGGTTTCAGGGCTAAGTTCTTTACGGGCCACATACAGCTGGATACGACCCGTCATGTCCTGAATTACGATAAACGAACCACGGTTGAGCATGACACGGCCAGCCACCGACACATACACCTTATCGCCGCCTTCAATTTCTTCTTTAGATTTGTCGGCAAACTGTTCTTGTAAATCTTGCGCGTAATGTTCACGCTTGAAGGTGTTCGGCCATGGGCTGCTGTTGCTTTCCTGAGCCTTTTCTTGGATTTGCTTTAACTTGGCATGACGCTGTGCAATTAAATCGTTTTCGGAAATAGTGGGTTCAGAAGTCGACTGAGCGTTTGGTTGCGTCATCTCTGCCTCGAAAATTACTAAAAAATGAAGTGCAATAGCATAGCAGATTTATTTGGCTTTTCGTATGCTCTGCTGAATCCTAAGCCATTTTTTTCATTTTCTAAACCTCTGCTAAACAGCACCTCGCCTTTTGCTGAACTGTTAGACCAATAGCTAACTTCTTTCTTGCGCCACCACTCTTACAATAAGCAGGAGAAATTAATTGAAAAGGGAACTTTTCAACTATTCAATAGACGCTTGAGTGTGAATGAAAACAATGAATAGATGCACCTCGAAAATCCTATTTCTGCATGGGCTGGATTCCTCACGTGAATCGAGTAAGTTTCATGCCATCTGCGCAGATAAAAAATACTGTATTACCGTGGATTATCGCAATCTGAACTACCAGACGGTGGCCAGTTTCTATAACGATATTATTGTTAAAATCCAGCCTGAAATTATTGTCGGACATAGCCTCGGCGGCTATTGGGCCTTAAAGATGTCGGCGCTGCATGGTATTCCCTGCGTCATTGCCAACCCGAGTTTACAACCCGACTTCCGACCGGACTATCCGCAGATTTCCGAACAGGAACTGAACCATGATATTCCACAGCTGGCCTATCTGGAACTCGGCGATGAACAGCTGGACATGCACTGGGTACAAACCCAGCTGGAAAATTACATGCCAATTCATGCTTTTAAAGGCGGTCATCATCGGCTGGTGTGTCCTGAAAATATCAATCCTTTAATCTGGCAACTGGAACAGCAATCACTGCACAAATAAAAAAGCCTTGCACTCGGCAAGGCTTTCTATGTTTTACAGGGTAGTGCTCAGACTTAAGCCACTGCTTCCACCGGCTTAGAGCGTTCATCCAGTACCGACCAGATGTTCAGACCCAAATCTGCGTGTAAATCTGGTAAATCCAGGAAAATGCTCGCACCCAGAATTTCATGCTGACATTTTTCTGCCAGTTGTTTCACTGCTTTTAAGGTACCGCCAGTCGCTAAAACATCATCCACAATAATAACTTTCTGACCGGTGACATCCGCCGCCATTTCCAGACGGTCCAGACCATATTCCAGGCTATACCCCACACCTACTACCGGTGGTGGTAATTTACCGGCTTTACGCACCAGCAATAAGCCCTTGCCAGTACGCTGTGCCAACAGGCTGGCCAGCACAAAACCACGTGCTTCTACCGCAATAAAGCTATCTACTTCAGCCAGTTTTTCTGCAGGAATACTTTCAATTAAAGCATCTGTCAACGGACCAATATTTTTCATGAATAAAGGGGTCAAGTCATAAAAACAAATACCGGCTTTAGGAAAGTTTTGGACAGTACGAATGTGAGACCACAACGTTGTAGACAGCTTGCTCATAAGGAGATCGGAGAGAGATTAAAAAGAATAGGTGAATTTTACAGCGTCTTGACCACGAAGACCAGCCAAAGTCAGCCCTTCAGGTTTAAATAAAACCCGATTAAAATTAGTAAATCATTGTTTTTATTATTGGTATTTTTATACTAAATAACCAATATAGATTATCCTAATTATAGAATAGCCTATTTAAGCAAAAATAGCTGTCCGACTTTAGTCGAAATTTAGGTGATCTCTCATATATTTTGAAAAGATTTGCGCTGGTTTTTAGTGTGCATATTGTCCGACACTATGCAATGTTTGAGATTTTAAAGATAAATTTTGTCCTTCTTAGCCATTCAGCTTTAGAAATGAAGCATTAGACTCCGATATTTACTTTACTTTAACCTCATAACTGCGTAAAAATTTAAGCGAATATGAAGTGTTAAAATCATATCAACTGAGTCATGCTGGTTAGGGAATTTTTTGCCGGTCAGGTTTATTGAAGATCGGCTTTTGGAGAGTCAAATGAAAAAGTATCAATGCATCGTTTGTGGATGGATTTATGACGAGGCAGAAGGCTGGCCGCAAGATGGCATCGTCGCGGGCACCAAATGGGAAGATATTCCAGATGACTGGACCTGCCCGGACTGTGGCGTATCTAAAGTCGATTTTGAAATGGTCGAAATCTAAGTACGCCTCGAAGACCATAACTGCATGGTCTTTTTTTATGTCTTGAAACTTATGCTCAACCTTTTATGGAGAAAATAATGCATCCGATTGTCATCATTGGTTCTGGTATGGCTGGCTATACAGTCGCCCGTGAATTTCGCAAACTGAACCCTGAACAGGAACTGGTCATGATTTGCGCAGATGATGCAATCAACTATGCAAAACCTACCCTCTCCAATGCCCTGGCCGGCAAAAAAGCACCCGAACAGATTGCGCTGGGGGATGCAGCGAAAATGGCCGTGCAGCTGAATATGCGCATTGAAGCGCATACCTGGGTTAAAGCCATTGATGCCGAGCAGCATCTGCTGACTTTAGAGAAAGATGGCGTCGAAAGCCAGCAAGCCTATGCCAAACTGGTACTGGCAGTCGGTGCCAACCCGATTCGTCTGGCCATTTCTGGCGATGGCAGTGATGATATTCACGTGGTCAATAATTTAAATGACTATAAAGCCTTCCGCGAACAGCTGGCAGCGCGTCAGGATAAACGTGTGGTGATTTTAGGCGCAGGCCTGATTGGCTGTGAATTTGCCAATGACCTGCAAAATACCGAGCATCAAGTCACGGTGATTGATCTGGCACCTCAACCGCTGGGCCGTTTATTGCCTGAATTTATTGCCACTGCATTTAAACAGAACCTGGAAGAAACTGGGATTCATTTTGTCTTGGGCACCACGGTCGATAAAGTATCGAAACTGGATAAGGGTGATTATCTGGTGACACTGGCCGATGGCCGTAGCCTGAGTGCCGATGTGGTGCTATCCGCCGTCGGTTTACAGCCGAATATCACTTTAGCCAAAGAAGCCGGCATTCATACCAGTCGCGGCGTGCTCACCAATGGCTTACTGGAAACCAACCTGGCTGATATTTATGCAGTGGGCGACTGCGCTGAAGTCAACGGGACTTTATTGCCGTATGTCATGCCAATCATGCAGCAGGCACGTGCCCTGGCCAAAACCTTAAATGGTGAAACCACACAAGTGCACTACCCGGCTATGCCGGTTGCAGTGAAAACCCCGGCGGCACCATTAACGGTGTTACCGGCCCCGGTAGATGTGGAAGTGACCTGGCAAAATGAAGAACTGGACGATGGCATGATTGCCAAAGCCTTTGACAGCACTGCCACCTTACGCGGCTTTGTGCTGCTCGGGCCAACAGCCGGCAAACAGCGCCTGGCTTTAAGTAAACTTGTTCCTGACTTGATTCCAGCGGCAGTTTAGCGCTTTAATCCATCAGGGGTGCGCGCTCACCTTGAAGAAAGGAATATAAGAATGAATAGTTTGCGGTTAAATGTTTCACCTTACAGCAGTTTTATGCACGAAACCAAAGTCGACTTGGGCAATGGCATTGAATTGCATGTCGAAATGGGCGGCGAAATTGGCAATCCGACCATTTTACTGGTCATGGGACTGGGTGCACAGCTGCTGTATTGGCCAGACTTTTTCTGCAAGTCGCTCATTGACCAAGGCTTTCGGGTCATCCGTTTTGATAACCGCGATATTGGCCTGTCCTCTAAAGTACGCCATCAGGGCGAGCGCCTGAATACCCTAAAACTGATGGGCCGTTTTGCCTTGGGTTTAGAAAATCAGGGGGCGCCTTATAACCTGTATGATATGGCCGATGATGTGGCCCTGCTGATTGATAAACTGGAGCTGGAACAGGTTGATGTGATTGGCGCTTCAATGGGCGGCATGATTGCACAGATTCTGGCGGCCCGCTATCCGGACAAGGTCAGAAAACTGGCACTATTGTTTACCAGCAACAACCAGCCTTTCCTACCACCTCCTTTCCCGAAACAGCTGTTCAGCCTAGTGGGCAAGCCGGCATCCAATGATGAAGAAGGCATTATTAACCACAGCCTGAAACTGTTTAAAGTGATTGGTTCGCCAGGTTATCTGAATGAAATGGAAGCGGTACAGACCGCCCGTAAATTATATCAGCGAAGTTACCATCCAGCGGGTGTACTTCAGCAGTTTTTAGCAATATTATGTACAGGCTCATTGCGCAGTCTGGACAAGCAGATCCAACAGCCCACGCTGGTTGTTCATGGTTCTCGTGACCGCTTACTTCCACCTGCACATGGTAAGGCTGTTGCGAAAGCAATACCTGACGCTAAATTTGAATTAATTGAAGGAATGGGGCATGATATCCCTCCGCATTTCATTCCATATCTTAGCGAATTATTTGCTCATCACTTTAAATTATAAGCATTAGGACACTATGGCTGCATTACCATCCTTAAGACAGCTGTCATACCTCGTTACACTGTCTGAAACGTTGCATTTTACAGAAGCGGCGCGCCGTTCATTCGTGACTCAATCGACATTGTCGGGCGGGATCATGGAGTTAGAGCGCTTATTGGGTGGCGTATTGGTTGAACGCGATCGCCAGAATGTACGTTTGACTCCTCTCGGTGAACAAGTTGTAGCCCGAGCGCGTGTTCTATTGGCCGATGCGCAGGACTTGATGCGCCTAAGCCGTGAAATGAGCGAGCCCTTAACCGGCGACCTGCATTTAGGTGTAATTCCAACCATTGCACCGTTCATTTTGTCGCAGCTGTTGGATGAAGTGCATAAGCAACTGCCAAAAATCCAGTTACACCTGCATGAAGCACAAAGTGAAAAAATTGTAGAAAAACTGGAACACGGTAACCTGGATATGGTGTTACTGGCGCTACCGTTTGATACCCGCAGTCTGAAAGTTGCCGAAATTGCCAAAGAAAATCTGGTACTGGTCCACCATAAATCCGATGCACATTCGGCTCAGGCCAAGTCTTTAGAAGATCTGGACCTGTCTCGCCTGATGCTGCTGGAAGAAGGCCACTGCTTGCGTGATCATGCCTTAAGTGCCTGCCCGATTGGCGAGCGTAAAAATGATCATCGTTTAAAAGCCAGCTCACTACCAACTCTGGTGGAAATGGTATCAGCCAACCTCGGCTTTACCTTACTGCCTGAAATTGCCATTCATACCAATATGATTCAGGCCAATTCAGAACTAGTGGTAAAACAGATTGACGCAGCACCTACCCGTACCCTGGCCTTAGTAACGCGTAAGAGTACTCCGCTGCAAAGCGAATTTGATGTGTTATTGCAGATTCTGCAAAAAATCTCGCACAGCTAAGTTCTTCAATACCCATAAAAATAAGGAGCATCAGCTCCTTATTTTTTTAGCGGATAAAAGCCTGACATTCTTTAAATATCAGGCTTGCTTCGCTTACTGAATCATCTCGATCAGGGTGCGCTGCGCATTGGAAGCTGGCTCGCCTTTTGCGGCCTGTGCACGAACCCAGGTGCCATCCCCCTGCAGTAGCCACGCCTGCTGGTTATCTTGCAGATAAATTTGCAGACCTTGCTGATAAATACGTTTTTTCAGTGCCGGATCTTCAATCGGGAAGCAGGCTTCAACCCGGTTAAACAGGTTACGGTCCATCCAGTCAGCACTTGAACAGTAAATACGCGCATCACCATTATTGCTGAAATAATACACGCGGGTATGTTCCAGGAATCGGCCAACAATGGAGCGTACCCGGATATTTTCCGACAACCCCGGCAAGCCCGGACGCAGGCAGCAAATCGAACGGATAATCAGGTCAATCTGCACGCCAGCCTGGGAAGCTTCATACAGTTTATTGATCAGCTGCATTTCAGTTAAGGCATTCACCTTCACAATAATTTGTGCTGGTTTACCGGCTTTAGCATTGGCAATTTCATCATCAATAAAGTTGATCAGCTGGGTATGCAGGGTAAACGGCGCATGTAACAGCTTTTTCAGCTTGGCCATTTTGCCCATGCCGGTCAGTTCCTGGAAAATACGGTGTACATCTTCACAGAGTTCCTTGTCGGTGGTGAGCAAGCCGTAGTCGGTATAAATCCGCGCGTTACCGGCATGATAGTTACCGGTGCCCAAATGCACATAACGCACCAGCTTGTTGTTTTCACGGCGCACCACCAGAATCATTTTGGCATGGGTTTTATAACCGACAATGCCATAGACCACCACCGCGCCGGCCTCTTGCAGCACGTTGGCCACAGCAATGTTGGATTCTTCATCAAAACGCGCACGCAGCTCAATGACCGCGGTCACTTCTTTACCATTACGCGCCGCTTCCGCTAAGACTTGTACGATTTCAGAATCGGCACCACTACGGTACAGGGTCTGTTTAATTGCCAGTACCTGCGGGTCACGCGCCGCTTCACGCAGCAGGTTAATCACCGGGGCAAAGGATTCAAACGGATGATGCAGCAAGATATCCTGCTTTTGCATGGCCGAGAAAATATTCTCGGACTTTTTCAACACTTTCGGAATCACTGGCGTATGTGAATCATAACGTAAATGCGGACGTTTAAAGTTAGACAATAAACGCGCCAGATTCACTGGACCATCCACTTTATAGAGCTGATCTTCATGCAGATCGAACTCATTCAGCAGATATTCATAAATCGGTTGCGGACAGTTCTGGGTCACTTCCAGACGCACCGCGCGGCCAAAACGACGGGAGTTCAGCTCACCTTTCAGCGCTTTGGCCAGATCTTCGACATCTTCGTTTAAGGCCAAGTCAGCATTACGGGTGACACGGAACTGATAACAGCCAGTCGCAGTCATGCCCGGGAACAGGTCCGATACATGCTCATGAATAATCGCAGACAGCATCACGTGATGTTCTTTACCACCGGTCAGTTCATCTGGTAAACGCACCACACGTGGTAAAGAGCGCGGTGCTGGCACCACGGCTAGGTCAATCTGACGGCCAAAAGCATCTTTCCCTTCCAGCGTTACAATAAAGTTCAGGCTTTTATTGACCAGACGCGGGAATGGATGAGCCGGGTCCAGGCTGATTGGCGTTAAAACCGGTGCCACCTGTTCCTGAAAATATTTTTTCACCCAGGCCGATTGGGCTGGCGTTAGTTCACCACGGCGCAAGAAACAGATATCTTCTTCACGCAGTTTAGGCAGAATTTCCTGGTTTAAAATACGGTATTGGCGCTCAATGGCAGCGTGGGCAGTTTGGGAAATCTGCTCCAGTACCTGTTTTGGAGTCAAGCCATCCGGGCTACGGCTTTCATTACCCAAATCCAGCTGTTCCATCACCCCTGCAACACGAATTTCAAAAAACTCATCTAAGTTACGTGAAAAGATGAGTAAAAAGTTCATACGTTCCAGCAAGGGATGCAAAGGATCGACTGCCTGCTCCAGCACGCGCAAATGGAAATCGAGGATAGAAAGCTCACGATTGATGTATCGATCATTATAGGTATAGTCTATTTGCGCAGGGGTCGCGCTCGCTGCCGTATTCATATGCACCCTATGACTTTTTCTCAAGTATTCACTATTCATAAGTATGCTTCAATTTTGTGACAATTTCATAAAAAAAGCCCACTGCTGTGGGCTTTTTTTCAATTTTACAACTCAAGGAATCTCGCTGTAACGCATGTATTTACGGATCATGCGCTTACGCGGTTCCAGACCACGACCGTAACGGTTGTCCTGATAATATTTCGGATTCGGTAAAATCGCGGCCAGAAAAATCGCTTCTTCACGGCTGAGGCTGCGTGAAGACTTGCCAAAATAATGCTGGGTCGCCGCTTCAATGCCGTAAATGTTGTCACCAAACTCTACCGAGTTTAAATACACTTCCAGAATCCGCTGCTTGCTCCACATGCGTTCCATCATCCAAGTGGCAATCGCTTCCTGACCTTTACGCAAAAACGAACGCTGGTTAAATAAAAACAGGTTTTTCGCCAGCTGCTGGGAAATGGTCGAACCGCCAGCCACCACCTGACCCTGATCTTTATTACGTTCTAGTGCATGCTGAATACCTTCCCAGTCAAAGCCATGATGCTGCATAAACTTGCCATCTTCGGCAGCGACCACGGCTTTTTTCAGATATTCACTGATCTGGTCATAGTCACGCCATTCATGCCGGATAGGCTGGGAAGTATCTGACCAGTAGTCCAGGCGCATCATCATGGTACTTTGTACCGGCTGGGTTCGCCACCAGGCCAGACTCGAGAAAATCCACAACTGGATCAATAAAAACAGACTGACAAGAATTAATAAGGTACGGACAATAAAAGCTTTCATGTCAGCTTGGGGCTCCTGAGGCGTGAATTTTTCGTGTTAAGCTTATAACGAAATAAATCATCATTGTATAAAAATAGCATGTCTGAATATTCACCGCCGCTGATTCACCGTAAACCCGAAACGCATTTATGGTGGCTGACGGCCCTGTTGATTGCCCTCAATATTGGTGTATTTGCCTGGCAAATCCTGACCGGTGTCGATGCCAGCCAGCCCAGCACCCGAGATGCGATTCTCTGGGGCGCCGACTATGCTCCCCTGACCTTTCTCGAACAGCCGCAGCGTCTGTTCAGCAGTATGTTTTTCCATTTTGGCATGATTCACCTGATGCTGAATATGTGGGCCCTGTATATTTTTGGCAGCGTGGCCGAACAGCTCTTTGGTCGGCTGTATTTTTTAGGTTTATACATATTGGCCGGACTGATGGGCAGCCTGCTCAGTGGCTATTTGCAGATTCAGGATTCCTTACAGATTCTCGCGCATGGCCTGACCAGCCCGGATTTACTGCCAAGTGTGAGCGCTGGTGCATCCGGTGCAGTGATGGGTCTGGGTGCTTCCCTGACGGTTTTATCATTATTGCCACGTCTGCCAAAACAGCGTTTTCTGCTGGATAAAAAAACCTTATTGCTGGTAATGGGCCTAAACCTGTTTATGGGCTTTATGATTAGCGGAATTAACAATGCCGCACATATTGGCGGCATGGTGATGGGCGCGGCCTTGGCTGCTATCTGGTACATCGGCCAGAAGCTGCACAAGTCAGCGCTGTTTTCGCTGCTGGGGCTGGCCGGCGCCGCCATCATCAGCTGGCTGTTTTATCAGTACTGTCTGCAACAGGTACAGATGCTTGCCCCGCTGTGGCAGGAAATTCTACAGATGATGCGCCAGCAATTGCAGCTGTAACGCATACCCCACCATTTTAATGCAGAGATGAAACTTATTGATTCATCTCTCGCAGACTTTGCAAAGGCGGAATATCAGATAAATAACTAAGCCGATAACGGCCAATTAAAGCACACAATAAAGTCATTACAACCGGCAAGATTAGCCAGATTTCCCAATGTGGCTGAATTGCCAGTTCCATCCGGTAACTGGCAATCGCACTAATCACCTCGGCAAACAGACAGGCCACCACTCCGGCAATCCCGCCAATCAGGCCAATTTCCAGACTCATCATCCGTTTTAATTTCTGCTTGGAACTACCAAAAGAACGCAGCAAGGCCACCTCACGTTTCCGCTCATCCATCAGCAGGTTTAAACAGGCAATCAGAACCAGAATCCCAGACACGGCCACCAATACTGCCAGAATGGTAATAATCTGTACCAACACATTCACAATCCGTTTAATCTCTTCCAGAATCAGGCTGACATCAATAAATACGGTATTGGAAAACTGCTGGATCAGCTGCACCAGTGCCGGACGGTCCTGCTCTGGCACATAGAAACTGCCCAGATAGCTGCCGGCATTTTCATCCATGGTCTGCGGTGAAAAAATAAAGAAGAAATTCGGGCTAAAGCTTTCCCATTCCACGCTGCGCAGATTGATGACTTTGGCCTGCAACAAGCCTTCCGGCAAACTAAAGGTCAGCGTATCGCCAATCTCAATGCCCAGCTCTTGCGCAGTATTGGCTTCAACCGAGACCTGCCCGACCTGACTAAACTGTTCCTGTCCGGCCACAATCAGGTTATCGGCCGGAAAGCGCTCGGCCTGGGTCAGGTTTAATTCACGTCGGAGCGAATTATTGTGCTGGATTAGCGCTTCTGCAAAGGGCTGATCATTTTTCGCCACCAGCCGCCCGCGCACATTTGGGTACAGCGGCGTACTGTGCCAGCCCAGCTGTTCAAGCTGAGTCTGAAACTCCGGCATATCAAACGGTGGTAAACCATAAACAAACTGGTTCGGCGTGCCTTCCGGCAATTGCTGCTGCCAGCGATCCAGCAGATCGGTACGTAATACTGCCAGCACGGTAATCAGGCTAAGGCCCAGCGCCAGTGCGGTGATCTGAAACGTAGTCTGATACGGCGTGCGTACATAGGCCGAGATGCCGCTTTTTAAATTACGGATCAGTTTCAGGAAACTCCAGACTACGGCATAGAGTACGCTACACAGCAGGATGATGGCGCCCATGACCCATAGCGTTAGCACAAGATTTTCAGTCAGCACCACACTAAACAGCATCAGGCTGAGTGTGCCGGTCAGCAGCATCCATAGCATCGACTGGACTGATTTTTCCTGCTGGCGAATCACCCGGATTGGTGGGGTATTGAGCAGCTGCCACAGACTTGGCAGAATAAAGCCCAGCAGTACCACGGCACTGGTCAGCATGGCAATCGGGAGTGGCCCCAGCAGCATCTCGACAGCGGAAAACTGCAATTGCAAATGCGGAATCAGCTGTAACATCAATTGCAACAGCCCATAGCCTAGCGTAATGCCGACCGCACTACCGAGCAGCATCGCCAGTAACAACACCACCGCCAACAAGGTCAGATAAGCGCCCAGAATCTGTTTCTTGGTCGCGCCAATGCAACGCATTAAAGCAATATGATCCTGATTCTGCTGCACATAACGCTGGCTGGTCAGAGCAATGGCAATGCCACACAGTAAAATGGTGAGAATATTGGCCAGCTGTAAAAAGGTATCCAGATTGGCAATTGGACGCATCAAGCGGGTATTGCCTTCACTGGCATTGCGCAGGCGCAGCCCATCTGGTTCGCTAATATTCTGCCCGTCAATTTCCTGGGTCTTGGGCAAGCTCTCCTGATACTGTTTAAAATCCTGCTCGAACTGGCGGGTATGCTGGGGTGTGCCGGCCATCAGCAAACGATAGTTAATCCGGCTGCCGACCTGAATGGCATTGGTACGCGCCACATCTTGCTGGGCAATGATCACCGTCGGTGAAAAACCGTTAAAACCCAGTTCCTGATTGGAATCATGCTCGATGCTGGCTGTGACCTGAAAGGCACCATCGGCAATATTTAAGGTATCGCCCACCTGAATTTTCAGCAGCTCCATCGCGCGCTGGCTGACCCAGACCTCGCCCGGTTGAATGGCAGCAGCAGGCTGCGGTGCAACCCGTAGTTCGCCGCGTAACGGAAAGGCCTGATCAATGGCTTTGACATTCACCATCACAAATTCATCGCCGGTGTGCGCCATCGAGCTAAACACCGTAACATGCGACTGCTTTAGCGCTAACTCATCGGCCGCCGCTTCCCAGCGCGGTGCAATCGGTTTATTGTCAGACAGCACCAGATCACCGGCCAGCATTTCTGCCGCCTGCAAAGCCACCGCATTTTGAATCTGCTCATTGCTGAATTTCAGCGCGGTTGTGGCACTAATTGCCAGAATTAGCGCAATCAGTAACAGATAAACACCGGTACTTTTAAAACTCTGGGTCAGTAAAGGACGAAATAACGGGTTCATCTCATCCTCCTGCCGGGTGTTCCAGCAATTGTCCCTGACTGAGTTCAAAATGGCGCTGACATTGCTGCGCCAGTTTCGGATCATGCGTCACCAGCACCAAGGTAGTCCCCAGTTCACGGTTCAGTTGAAATAACAGCTGTTCAATTTCTTTGGCGGTTTCGCTGTCTAAATTCCCGGTCGGTTCATCGGCAAAAATGATTTTAGGCTCACTGATTAAAGCCCGGGCAATCGCCACCCGTTGCTGCTCACCACCCGACAGGACTTTCGGGGTCTGCTCTGCCTGCCGTTCCAGTCCGACTTTTTTCAGTAGATTACGCGCCTTGTGTTCGGCCTCGGCAAATTTAAAATTCGGTTGCAAGCGTAGCGGCAGCATGACATTTTCCAGTGCGGTTAAATGCGGCAATAACTGGAACGACTGGAATACAAAACCAATATATTTCAGCCGCACCAGCGCACGCTGTTCTTCATTCAGCTCCTGAATTGATTCACCACAGACCGTTAACTGCCCGGCACTGGCCTGATCCAAGGTCGCCAGAATCCCCAATAAGGTCGATTTGCCTGAACCGGAACGGCCGGTAATTGCCACCTGTTCCCCCGCCCGGATCTCCAGATTTAAATTTTCAAAAATCGTCAGTGTTTTTTGTGCAAGTTGTATCTTTTGTGTCAATTGTTGGGCAGAAATAATGCTTTGTGGCATGATGGCGGTATCTGTAGTGAATTGAGTCATAGTATCCTTAAATGCACATTCGCAATTTCAAAATGAGTTGTTTTGCTTATTTCGCTGTGGCGGGGCTTGCCTTCATGCCCATGCTGGTGTCTGCCAAAACCATCATGATTCTGGGTGACAGCTTAAGTGCCGGTTACGGTTTGCAACCACAACAAGGCTGGGTCCATCTGTTACAAAAACGTTTAGAGCAACAGTATCCGAAACAGCATAAAGTGGTCAATGCAAGTGTGAGTGGCGAAACCACCAGCGGCGCGCTGGCACGTTTGCCCAAATTACTGCAAACGCATAAGCCGCATGTGGTGGTAATTGAACTGGGCGGTAATGATGGCTTGCGTGGTCAGCCACCGCAGCTGATTCAAAATAATCTGGCGCGGCTGATTCAGCACAGTCAACAGGCCAAAGCCAAGGTGATTGTATTTGGCATGAAAATGCCACCCAATTATGGCAGCGCCTACAGCAAGGCGTTTGAAAATAACTACAAAGTGGTGAGCCAGCGTTATCAGGTCAAATTACTGCCCTTCTTCCTAGACGGTGTCGCCGGTAAAAATACCCTGATGCAAAAAGATCTGATCCATCCGACGGCTGCAGCCCAGCCCATTTTGCTGAAAAATGCCTATCCCTTCATTCAGGCAGCATTAAAATAAAGCCGATTCAACGCTGAGATGGTTTTCAAGATCCGGATTTCAGCGATAAAAAAAGCGGGACATCAATGCCCGCTTTTTGATTATTTTTAGAATCAATTAAAAATCAAAGAAAGTTACTTCACCGGTTTCTAATGAATATTCTGCACCTACGACTTTCAGCTGCCCCTGTTCAATCAGGTTTTCTAACACTGCTGAACCATGACGTAGCTGATTGACTGAGGCAAACACATTGGAACGAACCGCATGTTTCGACAGCTTGGCCAAATCATTTTTCAGTTCAGTCTGCATCAGCGTTTCTACGGACGGGCGAACACGGTTCACAATTGACATCAGATTGGCAGATGGTGGACAGTCCGGGCACATCAAGGTATCAATGGTGGCCTGAATCGCGCCACAGTGACTATGGCCCAAGACCACAACCACGGCGCAGTCATAACGCTCTGCCGCAAATTCAACACTGCCGACCTGAGATGGCGCAACAATATTCCCTGCCACACGAATCACAAACAGATCGCCGAGTCCCTGATCAAAAACCATTTCTGCAGGTACACGTGAATCAGAACAACCGAGCACAATCGCAAAAGGATTCTGGTCTTCGGCCATCTCTGCACGTTGATGGTGGGTTAGTTGTTTCGGATGATTGGTATTGCCCGAAACAAAACGTTGGTTTCCTTGTTTAAGACGTTCTAAAGCCTCTTGAGCTGTGAGCATTCTTGTTACCACCAGTTTTTGAATTTTCAGCATTTTAATCCTCTGCCGGGACAAAGTCACTTGCAAAAAAAATAGCTGATCAATTTTTATAAGATAAATTTTTTCAAATTTTCCTAAAGTAATTGCGATTTACATCACACTTCAAAAGCAGCACACCAACCCGATCAAAAAACAGCTAGGTGACATTTTCTGCAAAGCCCTTACAATAACCAGAAACAGCATTTTCAATTCGACTTAAGGCGAAAATTTACACAATTCAAACAAGCCAAGCCGACGCCTATTTAAAAAATATTCTTGGGGATATCGTCAATGAAGCAGGATTCTTCGCGATTTTTGTCTTGGCCACGACTGGCAGTCCTGACACTGGCACTGTCTGCACCTCTGCTCAGCTCTGCCGCCAAACTCTCGCCTGAACAGCAAGTGGTGCAGCATTATTATCAGACTGAACGCCAGGCGGCGGGTCTGGTCTCGAAAAGCTTGAAAATTGGCAATATTACCTGGCGCTATAATGAAGGCGGCGATGTTAATCGGCCAACCATTTTGCTGTTACATGGCTTTGCCGGACACCGCGACAACTGGAACCGGGTGGCCAAATTTCTCACCCCGTCCTATCATGTGATTATCCCCGATTTACCCAATACCGGTGAAACCCAGAGTTCGGGCAATTTTGACCTGTCTGTACCGAGCATGAGCGCGCAATTGCGTCAGCTGGTAGAAACCTTGAATATTGCCGACAAGCTGAATATTGCCGGGCATTCTCTGGGTGGCTCTGTGGCAACGGTCTATGCGGCCCAATATCCGTTTGATACCCAAAGCCTGTTCCTGCTGAACAGTGCCGGTATTTACAAACACTCCAATACGCCTTATACCAAAGACTCGCTGTTACTGAAAAATCTGGTGGTCACCGCGCCGGGCGATTTAGACCATATTGCGCATCAGCTGATGCAAAACCCGCCGAAAGTACCAGAGCAGTTTAAATCTGCCCAGGAAAAACTGTTAATTTCACGGGCCAGTCAATCCTTAAAATTTATTGATCAGATGGTAACCCTGAACCGGATTTATACCCCGGACAGCTTTGCCCGTCTCACCCGCAATATTGAAGCACCGACCCTGATTCTCTGGGGCAAGCACGATAAAATTATTAATGTTGAAGTGGCCAAAGAATTACAGGGTCTGTTTAAACGCGCAGAAACCCCGGTCATTTTAAATAATGTCGGTCATGTGCCAATGCTGGAAGCCGAACAGCAGGTGGTACAACATTATTTACCCTTCCTGGCCAAAACACAGAACCTAAAAAACCCGCTAGCTGATAAACTGATTCCTTTAAACTAAGTTCCAGAGATTGTATGCAGCAAAACCCGATGCTTGAGCAGTTGATTGAAGCTCATCTTGACTTTTTAGCACATGAGTTTTCTCAGCCTGAAACCGTACAGCAGGAATTTCTGCATTTTTATCACTGGTTCCGCAAGCAGCATCTGAAAGATCTCTGGAGCTGCGAACAGCTGAATGCCCTGCTGCAAAAACAGATTCTGGACACGCCGGCCAGCGCCTTTCTGATTGAACAGATTGCAGAACACATCCGCTTTGCCCTGGTGCATCCGGTGAATGACAGCGCCAAAATTGCCGATGTCATTCCGGTACTGACCATTGATAAAATTGCCCAGTATGTGGCCAGCAAAAGTGGCCATCGTCAGCGTCTGATTAAAACCGTGGTCAGTAATCCGGCCTTTTCTGCAATGATCAGCCAGTTAATCCAGCACTCGATTCAGGATTATCTGGACAATTCACTGATTGCCAAAAGCGTGCCTGGCGTGTCGCGTTTTATGAAAATGGGCAAATCGGTACTGGAAACAGTGACCGATTCCAGTTTAGACAGTGCAGTCAGCGCCTATTTGCAAAAGAATATCTTAAAGCTTAGCCAGATGAGTGAATCGGTCCTGAACCAGCATTTTGATGATGACAAGCTCTATCATCTGCAGGCCAATATCTGGCACAAGATTAAAGACCTGCCTTTGTCGGTCTTAAAAAACTATATTGAAGTACAGGATCTGCCACAGACTGTGGCGCTGGGTCATGAAATCTGGGACTTTATGCGCCAGAGTGATTATTTAAAACAGCAGCTACATGATGGGGTACACGCCTGGTATGTCCGTAATCAGGAACGCACTTTTGACCTGTTATTGCGTGATCTGAATATTGATGAAGCCCTGATTCAGCAAGAATTACAGCAGCTGTTGAACCCGGTGATTCAGCAGATGCTGTCGCAGCAGTATTTACGGGAACGTGCCCGTGCCTATCTGGCAAAATTCTATTATGCTGAAAATACCTTAAAAATTTTAAAGATTGAAGACTAAAAAAAGCCGCTTTCAAGCGGCTTTTTTTACTTATAAAATTAGAAACGTGTCGTTAAACCAACGAAATAAGTACGACCTTGAATTGAATAATAATCTTCAGAACTATCGGTAGTTTCCATGGATTCATCAAATAAATTTGATATACCAGCACGCACAGTGACATTATCATTCAAAGTGTAGTTCGCATTCACACCATATAAGGTATAGGCTTTTGCCCACGCATTTACATCTGTTGTTTCTGTTGTATATTGCTTACCAATATACTGCAGGTTCATTTGCAAAGCGAGTGCATCAGAAGCTTGTAAATCTAGTGCTGAATGAACTGACAGCTCAGGTGTACTGATTAATGCCGCACCAGTATCTAAATTTTTAGATTCAAAGAAATAAGTTGCATTTGTTGACCAACGTGCATAATCGGTCAGATTAACTGCAAAGGTGCCTTCTAGGCCACGAATACGAGCTTTTTCAGCATTATCAGGTGCGACATACCATACGCCTTTCGGATAACGCGGGTCATTAATTTGTTCAGCAGGAATATGCTTAACAGGCATGTTCACCAGTTTGTTATCAAAATCGGTATGGAAATAAGTTAAACCACCTGAATATTTTTCGTCATCATATTGGAAGCCTAATTCATAGTTTGTTGATTCTTCTGCTTCCAGATTAGGATTACCAGTATTATAGCAGTTTACAAACGGATTAGTATTTGCATCATAGCTACTTTGGAAACCGGTAGGATTAGTTACAGGATCATATTTTCCAAATTGAGAAGTACAACCTTTACCACGTGAACCTGTACTGAAACCTGGCGCAGTTTGAACAAGATCAGGAGCACGGAAAGCCGTAGAAACGCCGCCTTTGAATGTTAATGCGTCATTAAAATGATATACACCGTATACACGTGGACTGAAGTTCGCATCATAGCGTTCATCTTTATCCAGACGACCACCAATTGTCACATCGAAATTAGGTGTAATACTTAAAATATCTTCAAAGAATAGCGCCCAAACATCAGCCGCTACTGTTGAATCACCTGTGTAATCATTACCATCAATCGAAGGTGCACCATTTGAATCAATACCTAAAGTACGATCATTGGTTAATTCTTCAGAACGGAATTGACCACCTACAGTTAATTTATGCGGCACAACAAAATCAAACGGTAAATTCACTTTAGCATCAACAACGGTTAATTCTGTTTTTTGAACAGTTGGGCTAAATACCCCATCAACTTCTGTTGTAGTACTGCGATCATATTTATTCTGATAAACACTTAGATTTGAACTTCCCCAAGAATATGTTCCATCCCAAGCCAGACCAAGACGTTGAGATTCTGTTTCATTTTTATCACCAGCTGAACCTAACCAGAATTCCCCATCAGAAACATTTGGTGCATAGGTCGGATTCGTATTGGTTTGACTACCATAACTACCAAAAAGCTCAAACTGATGATTATCTGTTGGGCGGTAAACAAGACTTCCTTCAACCGTATCATTACGCATACCAGTTGTTGAACTTTCAAGATCTTTAACATTCTGGTCAGCTTCACGTTCAGTACGGCCTGCTGTAATACGAGCACTCACTGTATCTGTGATTGCACCACTCGCAGTTGCTGATATTTGAAGAGTATCGCCTTCTGTACTATCTGCAGGTTTTTCTAAATTGATAGTCGCTGAGCCACCCCATTCTTGAGCTGTCTTTTTGGTAATAATATTAATTACACCGCCCATCGCATCTGAACCATATAAAGACGACATTGGGCCTTTTACAACTTCAATTCGCTCAATATTCTCTGGATTAATCCAGTTTAAATCCTGACGTTGTAAGTCTGTACGATAAGCTGTACGTGATGAATTACCAATACGGCGTCCATCAACCAGAATCAAAGAGTATTCAGAAGGTAAACCACGAAGTTTAATTTTCGCACCTTCACCATTTAGACCCATACCACCTGATACACCAGGTACTTTTGCCAGAAGCTCAGAAATACTTTTTACTGGTTGCTTGGCAATTTCTTCTGCGGTGAGGACTGTAATAGAAGCAGGAGCATCTTTTACATTTACTTCAGAACCACTTGCCGTTACAACAATAGTCTGCAGTTTTGTAGCTTCAGACTGCGCGACTGGTT
Source organism: Acinetobacter sp. YH12116 (assembly GCF_013418895.1). Lineage (NCBI taxonomy): Bacteria > Pseudomonadati > Pseudomonadota > Gammaproteobacteria > Moraxellales > Moraxellaceae > Acinetobacter > Acinetobacter sp. YH12116. The sequence continues at coordinate 39,493 of NZ_VPBE01000020.1, forward strand.
GTTGCTCTTCAACTGATTTATTTTGTGCTTGTACTGAAGCAGCCAATGTTGAAAGTACAGCAAAAGCTAAAGTCGATTTCATAAACGGCTTGTTCATATCCGAAGGTGCCCCACAGGTAATTTATGAATAAAAAGTGATGAATTTGTGAAGCATTGTAACGGAAAAACATCTAAATGCAATTGTTATTAATAATTATTATCATTAACCTTAGTGTTGTTAAAAAACCTCGAATATTCGAGGTTTTTTTAAAGTTAAACTTAAATAGCTTAAAGACTTATTTGAAATAAGCACCTTCGGCCTGGCTGTGGTCAGTCTGGTCTACCACACGCATTAATTCAGGCACATGCTGTTTTAATGTGGTTTCCACACCCTGTTTCAGCGTGACATCAATCGCTGAACAGCCCTGACAACCGCCACCGAATTTCAGGATCGCGGTTAAACCGTGTTCCGGATCTTCAACTACTTCCACCAAGGCACAGTTACCGCCGTGACCGGCAAGGCCCGGGTTAATTTCAGACTGTAATACGTAAGTAATACGCTCTTCGATTGAGGCATCCGGACCCACGCGTGGCACTTTCGAGTTAGGCGCACGGAAGGTCAGCTGACCACCAAAACGGTCTTTGTTGTAATCAATAACCGCATCCAGTAAATATGGAATAGACGGGGTGTCGATATAGGCCGGAAAATCCGGATAATCCTGCTTATAATCTGTTGGTACGACTTCTTCTGGCGCACTATAAGCCATACAACACTCAGCACGCGGCGTTCCAGGATTCTCAACAAAAACACGCACACCAATCCCCGGTGTATTTTGCTTTGCCAATAAATCTTTTAAATACTCTTGAGCATTTGGGGTGATCAATAAGTTTGGAATCTCTTCTGCAACTGCAGTGCTGTGGTTCTCAGTCGACATAACAATATTTCCTCATGCTGAAGTTGCCATTTTAACTGAAGATGCGGGGGAATTAAAAAAATTCAACTAAAATTGTCGGAATTATCCTATGAAAGTTCTGTTTCATTTGTTTTTTAATGGCATTATGATCAGGAAACCCGAAAAGAAGAACATCTGTTTATGTTAGATTTACCGTTTAATCATACTGTTACGCTGATTGTGATTACAGCGATTATCTCCTTTATTGCTTTTTCCAAAGAAAAAGTCATGAACCGGCTGATTTTCTGGCCACCGGCATTGGAACGGGGTCAATATGACCGCTTCATTACTCACGGTTTTGTCCATGCCGATGGTACCCACTTGCTGTTTAACATGATTACCCTGTTTTTCTTCGGCAGTATTATTGAAAGCTTTTACCGTCAATATCTGTATGATCTGGGCTTTGTACTGTTTTATTTAGGCGGTCTGATTGCCGCAATTTTACCGAGTTATCTGAAACACAAAAATGATCATCGCTGGGCCAGCCTGGGTGCTTCCGGTGCGGTGTCTGCAGTACTGTTTGCCTATATCCTGTTTGAACCATGGAAACTGATTTTTGTGTTCTTTATTCCGGTTCCGGCAATTATTTTTGCGGTGCTGTATGTGGCCTATAGCATCTGGTCGGGTAAACGTGGCAATTCCAATATTAACCACAGCGCGCATTTGTGGGGAGCAGCCTATGGGGTGATTATCACCATTATGATTGAGCCACGTTTAATTCCACATTTCCTGAATAAACTTAGCCAGCTTCCGTTCTAAATTTGAGCAATTTGAAGCGCCTGCGGTATATTTTGACAACGCATAACTACAAATTAACACAGTATGCCGCAGCGGTTGGCGTCTAAAATAACTCGAATAATAACGAAGATGGAAGATGAGAGATGAAAAAGTTATTTCTGATTGCCGGCTGTTTACTGAGCTTGAGTGCCTGTGCCGTCCATACCCCAGAAGGCCGTTTGGTGATTGATCCTGACTCACGTATTTATGGCCATCCAGGAGATTTCTGCCCACCAGGTCAGGCCAAAAAAGGCCGCTGCTAAGCCCATTTTTCCATTTAGCCTCCAGAATGGAGGCTTTTTACTGCGTCCTCATAAACTGCAATTTCATTGGATAATTCATACAATTTTGGTAGTTAATGCCACCCCATCTCACAATTTGGCATAGATAATGTATACATCTGTATATTAATTTGCTTTCAAGCTGCGAGTTTTTGCATGTCCACATTAGACGGCCTACAATTTCCACATTTCGAAAACCAGAAACCCAGTACTTCACGCACAGGACGTGCGATTATTGCCGAGGCACTGGCCGGTGTTGCACCGCAACTGTCCCAGCAAACCCTGTCTGAAAAAAACTGGCGCAAACAGTATCCCAAATATTTTAAGGCGCTGGTCGAATACGGTATTCAGACCTGCCAGAACCCGATTCAGATTGCCGAACAGGGCCTGAATAAAGCGCATGGCAGTTTCGAGTTTTATCGACATGGTCAAAAACATCTGCTGAAAGATGTGATGAGCCTCGATGCCCAGCCTTTACATACAGTTAAAATCCAGGGCCAAAGCACGGCAACGCCGGAGTGGTATGTGCCATATCAGGGACAACAACTGCAAGGTCAGGCACTGCTTGAGCAAATCCAGCGCTGGGAAGATGGCGGGATTATCGAACACAGTCATGCCCAAGCTTTGCGTGCAGCAGTGGCTCATCCGGAATGGTTTGATTTATCGGACCGCACCATGGTGCTGTTTGGCGCTGCTTCTGAAGCTGGCCCTCTGACCTGGCTATCGAAATGGAAAGCCAATATTGTCGCGGTCGATTTACCCAATGCCCAGGTCTGGAACAAAATTCTAGAAACCGTGCAACAGGGTAATGCCACCCTGTATGCACCAGCGACTGAAGCGGTAGATGAAAACAGCACGACTGAGCTATTAAAAGAGCAGCTTGGCGCCAATTTACTGACTCAAACTCCTGAAATTGCCCAGTGGCTAACCCAGTTTGAACAGCAGCTGGATTTGGCTGCAATTGCCTATTTAGATGGTGAAAAACACGTGCGTGTGGCCATGGCGATGGATGCGATTATGCAGGCTGTCAGCGCGCAAAAAGCCGAGACCAGCCTGATGTTTATGTGCACCCCAACTGATGTCTATGCAGTGCCTGCCGATGTGATTCAGGCCTCAAAAGACAAGTATCAGCAGCGCTCGAAAGCCCAGCAACTGCTGACCCGTGGGGTTTCAACGGTTACGGCGCAGCATTTCTTCCAGAAAAACCTGCATGATCTGGTCCATTCAGACAATGGACAGGATTACGGCATTGCCGACTGTCTGGTGGTAGAACAAGGACCGAACTATGCGCTGGCCAAACGTATTCAGCAATGGCGCGCCACCCTCGCCCGTCATCAGGGACAACGCGTCAGCATTAATATTGCACCATCAACCACGACCTATTCGGTGACTAAAAATCCGTTATTAAAAGCGGCATTTAATGGTGCCAGCCTGTTTGATGTAGAAGCTTTTGCGCCAGAAACCACCAATGCGATTATGGCCGCGCTCTGGATTCATGACCTGCGTAATCCACAGTCGGGGGCCAATCCGGAAGTGACTCTGAACCATCCTTTAGAGTTGATGATGGAAGGGGCCAACCATGGCGGTTTATGGCGTGTCGCATATTTGGCCCGTACTGCCCTGCCTTTTGCAGCCTTATATGGTTTTGCTACCGAGAAGCTGCCTAAAGGCTTACTGGCCAAGTTAAAGAAATAAGAGATTTTAATCTCTCTTCGATCGTTCCCTCTCTCTTGTGTAGCGGTGCTACGTATCCAAAACGGAGAGGGAGATTTTTTTAGAGACCTGCTGTCTACCTGAAAGATAAAATAGTGGATAGGTTCATTAAAGAAAGAGAAGCTTTGATATTGCTTAGGCTATTTCCTTACCCCCAGCCCTCACCCCTTGAGAGAATGCATTGTAGATTTGCTGTCTATCTAAAAAATAAAGGACGTCACGACTTAGCATTTGGATCATCTGTTTCATCTACAGATATAAAAAAACGCTGCCCAGGCAGCGTTTTTTATTGCGGATGAACCGGCTTAGAATACTTTCAGGAATAACCAGAACAGGCCACCCGATAAACAGATGGTTGCAGGCAAGGTGAAAATCCACGCCGATAGAATGGTTTTAACCATCTGGAAATTCAGGCCAGATTTATTCGCCACCATGGTCCCGGCCACCGCACTGTTCAAGACATGCGTGGTCGATACCGGCATACCAAAGCCATCTGCTGCAGCAATGGTCGACATCGCCACCAGCTCGGCTGACATACCCTGACCATAAGTCATGTGCTGTTTACCAATCCGTTCACCCACGGTGACCACAATACGCTTCCAGCCGACCATGGTTCCTAAGCCCAGTGCCAGTGCCACCGCAACTTTAACCCAGGTTGGAATATATTGCAGGAAGGAATCGAGATGGTCACGGTAATCATCGACCACTTTTTCCTGTTCCTTGCTCATGGCAGGTAAAGCTTCCGCTTTATCCAGACGCTTGAATGACGTGGTGCTGAGGTACATATCATTACGCAATGCTGCCACTTCTGCTTCCGGAATATTTTTCAAATCGCCGTATTGACCCACACGCTCACCTAAATGATCAGTCAAACTGGCCAAAGCCGGTACCACTTCCGGGGTGATTTCCTTGGTCTGGATGTACTTGGTGATTACTTCACGGGCCTGCGCATCCGGAATATCGGTATGGTTGGCATAAATTGCAGACGCGGTTTGCGTCGACAATTGCTGGAAAGACTGAATATGCTGGTTGTCCAGTTCCTTATTCAAGGAATAAGCCAATGGCACAATCCCAATCAGGATCAGCATGATTAAGCCCATGCCTTTCTGACCGTCATTAGAACCGTGGGCAAAGCTCACCCCAGTACAGGTAAAGATCAGGATGGCACGGATTAATGGTGGTGGCGGTTTGTTGCCTTCAGGCGGCTGGAACAGTTCCAGCTGACGTTTGAAAATCTTTTTCACCAGCAGGAACAGTACGGCAGCAAAGGCAAAACCAATTAATGGCGAGAACAGTAAAGCCTTACCGACTTTCATCACCTGTTCCATATCCACGCCGGATGCACCAGCGCCCGCATTGAGGATGTAGTTCATAATTCCCACACCCAGAATGGAACCAATTAAGGTATGCGAACTTGAAGCCGGAATACCGAGGAACCAGGTGCCTAAGTTCCAGAGAATGGCCGCAATCAGCATGGCAAAGACCATGGCAAAACCTGCGCCTGAGCCAACATTCATGATCAGCTCGACCGGTAGTAAGGCAATAATACCGTAGGCTACGGCACCACTGGCGACCATCACCCCAAGGAAGTTACAGAAACCGGCCCACATTACCGCAACTGGTGCAGACAAGGCATTGGTATAAATGACCGTAGCCACCGCGTTGGCGGTGTCATGGAAACCGTTAACAAATTCAAAGCCCAGCGCAATAAATAAAGCGGTGGCCAGCAGAATCACCGAATACAGGCTAAGCGCCGGAACATGCGATAAATCTGCCGATAATTGAAAGCCAATATAAATAAGCGTTGAAATAATAAGCGTTAGAAACACCGGCATAAAGAATTTCGGTGTTGGCACATGAACATTGGTCGACTTTTTCGGAGCCGACTGGTGTGCTGAATCTACGGGAGTTTGATTAGAATTCATGCAAGCAGGAAAAGAGGATACAAAATCCCCTTATTGTTCAGTTAAATTGTGACAATTATATGACAAAAGCAGGTCAAATAAAGTAATTTTTCTACTTTATTTGCCACAATTTCCTGATAATTTTATAGACAAAAAATCAAACTATTTAAAATAAATCAAAAACTTATAAACCACCATCTCATCTTCATCAGGTTTTCTGTCACTGCTGTCATCTTTGATGACACTGAAATATTACAAGCACAGCAAAACCCGGCCCATTTTTAGGCCATCTCATGCTGCCATAGCTATATGACAATTTTATGAATCCTTACAATGATTTATTTATAACGATGTGTATATTTTCAAAATAAACCCATGAAAACGTATACTTTTTCAGCAAAGATGCCACAAAGTTCCGTTCCATCCCATCAATTGCAGAAAAAAGCAGTCGAACTCTGCTAAAATATTGCGCATTTCTGATTCATCAAAACAAGGGTTTTTTATGTCCACGCTTGCTACCCTGAAAGAACTTCTTGCCAAAAGAATTTTAATTATCGATGGTGCCATGGGTACCATGATCCAACGCCATAAATTGGAAGAAGCCGATTATCGTGGTGAGCGTTTTGCTGACTGGGCCTATGACCTGAAAGGCAACAATGACCTGCTGGTACTGACCCAGCCGCAGATTATTCAAGGTATTCATGAAGCCTACCTAGATGCCGGCGCTGACATTATTGAAACCAACAGCTTTAACGGCACGCGTGTTTCCATGGCGGATTACCACATGGAAACGCTGGTTCCGGAAATTAACCGTGAAGCTGCGCGTCTGGCCAAAGCTGCCTGTGAAAAATATTCAACACCGGAAAAACCACGTTTTGTGGCGGGTGTCTTGGGGCCAACCTCACGCACCTGTTCAATTTCACCAAACGTGAATGATCCGGCATTCCGTAATATCACTTTTGATGAACTCAAAGAAAACTATATTGAAGCCGCGCACGCCCTGATTGAAGGCGGTGCCGATATTCTGCTGATTGAAACCGTTTTCGATACCCTGAACTGTAAAGCGGCAATTTTTGCGGTAAAAGAAGTCTTTAAACAGCTGGGCCGCGAATTACCGTTGATGATTTCCGGTACCATCACCGATGCCTCAGGTCGTACCTTAACCGGCCAGACTGCTGAAGCGTTCTGGAACTCGGTGCGTCATGGTGATTTACTCTCTATTGGCTTTAACTGTGCCTTAGGTGCAGATGCCATGCGTCCACACGTAAAAACCGTATCCGATGTGGCCGATGTCTTTGTTTCTGCACACCCGAATGCCGGCTTGCCAAATGCCTTTGGCGGTTATGATGAAACCCCGGAACAAACTGCTGCCTTCTTAAAAGAATTTGCCGAAAGCGGTCTAATTAATATTACCGGTGGTTGCTGTGGCACCACGCCGGATCATATCCGTGCCATTGCACAAGCCGTTGAAGGTATTGCACCGCGTCAACTGCCAGAAATTGAACCTGCCTGCCGTTTAAGTGGTTTAGAACCATTTAACATCACCAAAGATTCCTTGTTCGTGAACGTCGGTGAGCGGACCAACGTGACCGGTTCGAAAAAATTCCTGCGTCTGATTCGTGAAGAAAACTTTGCCGAAGCGCTGGATGTGGCCCGTCAACAGGTTGAAAGCGGTGCACAGGTCATCGACATCAACATGGATGAAGGCATGCTCGATTCACAAGGCGCAATGGTGCACTTCCTGAATCTGGTGGCCTCTGAGCCGGACATTTCCCGCGTGCCAATCATGATTGACTCATCTAAATGGGAAATTATTGAAGCCGGTCTGAAATGTGTACAAGGTAAAGCTGTCGTCAACTCGATTTCCCTGAAAGAAGGTTATGACGAGTTTGTCGAAAAAGCGCGTCTATGCCGTCAGTATGGTGCTGCCGTGATCGTAATGGCCTTTGATGAAAATGGTCAGGCCGATACTGCCGCACGTAAAAAAGAAATCTGTAAACGTTCTTATGATGTGCTGGTCAATGACGTGGGCTTCCCGGCTGAAGATATTATCTTTGACCCGAACGTGTTTGCGGTTGCAACCGGTATTGAAGAACACAACAACTATGCGGTGGATTTCATTGAAGCCACGGGCTGGATTAAACAGAATCTGCCACATGCCATGATTTCTGGCGGTATTTCTAACGTGTCGTTCTCTTTCCGTGGTAATGAGCCAGTGCGTGAAGCAATTCATGCCGTGTTCCTGTACTATGCGATTAAACAGGGCCTGACCATGGGTATTGTAAACGCTGGTCAGCTAGCCATTTATGATGATATTGACCCGGAACTGAAAGATGCGGTTGAGAACGTGATTCTGAACCAGAATCAGGGTACCAGCGGTCAGGATGCTACGGAAAAACTGCTGGAAGTCGCGGAAAAATATCGCGGTCAGTCGGGCGTTAAAAAAGAAGAAGAAAACCTGGAATGGCGTAACCAGCCGGTGGAAAAACGTCTGGAATATGCGCTGGTTAAAGGAATTACCACCTTTATTAATGAAGACACCGAAGAAGCCCGCTTAAAAGCCAAACGTCCGCTAGATGTGATTGAAGGTCCACTGATGGACGGTATGAACGTGGTCGGCGATCTGTTTGGTGCCGGTAAAATGTTCCTGCCGCAAGTGGTGAAATCGGCCCGTGTGATGAAACAGGCGGTGGCCTGGTTAAACCCGTACATCGAAGCAGAAAAAACTGTGGGCGAGTCCAAAGGTAAAGTGCTGATGGCCACAGTAAAAGGCGATGTCCACGATATTGGTAAAAACATTGTTGGTGTGGTCTTGGGCTGTAACGGCTATGACATTATTGACCTGGGCGTGATGGTACCGGCAGAGAAAATCCTGCAAACTGCGATTGATGAAAAAGTCGATATTATTGGCCTGTCGGGTCTGATCACCCCATCTTTGGATGAAATGGTCTTTGTGGCCAAAGAAATGCAGCGTAAAGGCTTCAATATTCCATTGATGATTGGCGGTGCGACCACCTCGAAAGCGCATACGGCTGTGAAAATTGATCCACAATATTCCAATGATGCGGTGATTTATGTGGCTGATGCTTCACGTGCTGTTGGTGTGGCAACCACCCTGCTGTCACAAGACATGAAACCAGCCTTTGTAGCAGACACTCGTGCTGAATATGCCAAAGTACGTGAGCGGATTGCCAACAAGCAGCCTAAAGCGGCGAAACTGTCTTATGCAGAATCAATTGAAAACGGCCTGAAAATTGACTTTAAAGCCAATACACCGGTAAAACCAAACTTTATTGGTACCCAGACCCTGACCAACTATCCGCTGGAAACTCTGGTTGAATATTTTGACTGGACGCCATTCTTTATTTCATGGAGTCTGGCCGGTAAATTCCCAGCCATCCTGACCGATGAAGTGGTGGGTGAAGCAGCGACCGATTTATACAATCAGGCGCAGGCGATGCTGAAAGATATTATCGACAATAAACGCTTTGATGCGCGCGCGGTATTTGGCCTGTATCCGGCCAACCGTTCCGGTGCAGATTCAGTCGAAGTGTATGATGCAACAGGTACGCATGTCACGCATACTTTCCAGCACGTTCGTCAGCAGTCAGACAAAGTCACTGGCAAACCGAACCTGTCACTGGCCGATTTTGTCGCGCCAAAAGGTGAAGCGGAAGACTATTTAGGTGGCTTTACCGTGTCGATCTTTGGTGCAGAAGAAATGGCCAATGAGTACAAAGCCAAAGGCGATGACTACAATGCCATTCTGGTACAGTCTTTAGGTGACCGTTTTGCCGAAGCCTTTGCCGAGCATTTGCATGAACGTATCCGTAAAGAGTTCTGGGGCTATCAGGCCAATGAACAACTGTCAAATGAAGAGCTGATTAAAGAGAAGTATGTCGGGATTCGTCCTGCACCGGGCTACCCTGCTTGCCCAGAGCACTCTGAAAAAGCGCCTTTATTTGACTGGTTAGGCTCAACTGACAAGATTGGTACGCAACTGACCAGCAGCTTTGCGATGTGGCCACCTTCATCAGTCAGTGGTTTCTACTATGCCAACCCTGAAAGCCAGTACTTTAACGTGGGTAAAATCGCAGGCGACCAGCTTGAAGATTATGCGCAGCGTAAAGGTTGGACACTGGATGAAGCGAAACGTTGGTTAGCGCCAAATTTGGATGATTCGATTTCTTAAGAATCTCTCTAGTCCTCTTTATTAAAGGGGGAACTAAAAATCCCCCTAAATCCCCCTAAATCCCCCTTTTTCAAAGGGGGACTTTGTCATGTGTAGTGGTTTAATAAAGTTGGACACCAAATTAGGTGATAATAGATTCACCAATGAGGTGCTTATGAAACCAAGACGTACATTTACTCCAGAGTTTAAAGTTGAAGCTGCTAGCCTTGTACTCGATC
>NZ_VPBE01000021.1:0-45204 GCF_013418895.1 Acinetobacter sp. YH12116
AGCATTACTCACCCGTCCGCCGCTAAGCTAAGGTGCAAGCACCCTCGCTCCGCTCGACTTGCATGTGTTAAGCCTGCCGCCAGCGTTCAATCTGAGCCATGATCAAACTCTTCAGTTAAAATCATTTCGAACTTTATAAGTAAAGTTCTTAAACTTGGCTCATCAATTTTCTGACTTAAATTTCGCTCAAATAAACTTCGAGTAATTTAAACCAATCAATTAATGAAAATATATTCGATTAATCAACCAGTAAAAATCCACACAAGTTGTTCTTCATAATCTCTTAATGATCTTTCCAACACCTCGTCAGTGCCAGAAGCTGGACTCAAAACACTCGACAACTCAGCACTTCGTGCTTCGTTCGTTTTCGTTTATCTCGTCGGTATGGGGTGCATTCTAGAGGATTTCAGAATCATTGCAAGCCCCAATTCACTTTATTTTTCACGTATGTATCTTTTTTCTACGAAACGGCTAAAAAAACCGGTTTTTCACTTATTTTTTGCACAATTCAAAAGAAAAAATCCCGCGAACGGGATTTTTTGCTGTCTTTCTTTTTATCTTATTCAGTAAATTTCTGCGTGCTGTAATCCGCTGTTGGCAATTTACCGAGCGCTTTTTGTCCGGTTGTTCCCGGTAAACGCTCCACATATTGTAAAAACGCTTCGGCATAATCAAGGCCCACGTCCATACGGCGCTCGCCTGTCACCTCTTTCATGCTGCTATAGTAGTCCTGTCCATTGGCCAGGAAGTCGATAGTCACCACTTTATAGGTTCGATCCAAGACCAGTGCTTCATAACTACCGCTTGTATTACGCACTTCCAGCTGGCTAATACGCTGCCCTTTGGCCTGGGTTAAATCTACCTGCCAGCGTAAACCACCAGTATATGGATAACTGCCAGTATTTCTCTGCTCGACCACACCGCTAATCGCATCTTCCAGCGTGGCTTTAATTTCTGCACCAGTCATATCCAAACGGACCAGTGTATTTTTAAATGGCAGTACCTGATAGATTTTCTCTACGGTGACTGGACCTGCCGCGACATCCACACGCACCCCACCACCATTCTGGAATGACAGATCGGCATCAAAGTACACTTTACCTTGTTGCAAGAAGGCTTCGGCAATCATCTGCTGAATATCGCCGCCATGGGCAATGACATGCGGATTCTGGTTACAGATATCGCCCAGACTAGAACGGCTGGTATCACGCTGTATCCCCGGTACACGGCGTAAACACAGGTTATCGGTTGCCTGAGCCACCACCGTGCTGGCAAAATTCTGTTTCTGTTGTTGATATGGCAGCAGCACATTTAAGGTCGCGGTATATGGGCTGACCACCTGCATCGGAATATTCGTCGCTTTAAAACGCTCCAGTAGCGCCGCCTGTTCGGTTGCATTTAAGGCTTCGAACTGTTTGCTCTCGGTATTTTCACGCTTAAAGTCATCGCCCACTAAAATGTGCGGTGTGCCACTACACTGTTCCACCTGACCTTGCGGATTAAACTTGACCTTTAAATCACCCACCACATAGCTGTACTGCCAGGCCTGGGCAATACAGACCAGATCACCATCTTTATTTCGCGCTTGGGTCGGATACGCACCACTCGGACTCAGGCCGACCGCCTCTAAACTGTCCGGACCTAATAAGGTATGTGAATCACCGCCGACAATCACATCGACATCGGTTAAAGCCGCAGCCAGTTGCTGATCCAGGGCAAAACCAGTATGGGTTTGCAGGATAATCTTGTGAATACCCTGAGCTTTCAGACGATCAATTTCCTGTTGAGCCGCTTCAATTTCATTGGCAAACGTAGTGTCACTGTTCGGCTGAGAGGCATTTTTGGTTTTGTCGGCAATGGTCAGACCAATAATGGCAAACTTTTCACCGTCACGTTCAAATATAAAAGACTTTTCAATGCGCTGAGTCTGATACAGCGGCGAAGATGAGCCGAAATTCACATTGGCCGATACAATACGGGTCGGTGTGGCACAGTTACCGGCATCCAGATAGTTAATAAATTTCTGTAGGCCTGCATCTTTGGCATCAAATTCATGATTACCCAGCACAAAACTGTCAAAGCAGACCGTATTCATGGCATCTGCATCCGCCTTACCTTCAGAAAGGTTGAAATACAGATCACCAGTAATCGCATCACCACTGTGCAGTTTAATCACATTCGGATATTCCTCTGCCAGACGGTTGATTAAACCGGCGACGCGGGCAAAACCACCCCGGCTGACGCTATAATTTTCTTCCTCAGCCCCTTGTGCCAAGCTAAAGTTCCAGTGCTCTTCATCTAAATGGGAGTGATGGTCATTGATATGCAGAATATTCAGTTCAACGGCTTTACCCTCGACTACTGGTGTCGGTGTAGTAGTCTGACGGTCATTATCCCCGCAGGCTGTCATGAAAACAGAAAGACAGGCTATTGATAATATGGTTTTTTTATTCAATACGTTCATCTGGCAATTACCCTGAGACTCAGTGTTTTAATCGGAATTGTCTGATTGAGTCTGTGGCCTGAACATGTAAGACAGATGAAAAAACGATCAAGATTTCATGACAATAGTTAAACCCGTTCGCGAATATGCTGCATGACTTCTAAGACCAGTGCCTGTTTACCGCGATAATCTTCGGCAGCAAACAGCAGTCTGGCTTTGCGCGGCAGTTGCTCGTGAATCAGGGCAAATAGCTGATACATGGCCGACAGCTCTAATTGCTCAAACAGTGTCTTGACCGGTTGATAGGCAAACTGCTTTTCACTTTGCGGCTGATATTAAAAAAGAGCTAACTCGCCCTTAAAAGAGCGAGAATGCGCTCTTAGTTTTGGTCATTCAAACAGGAAACGTAAAATGGCATCCAGCTGCTGATCATGGGTATCGGTATTATAGGAATACATACGCTCCCTCTGGCTCGAGTTTATTTTTTATATGGAAATGATGATCCGGATTTATTTATACGCCGGATTTTTGCAGCGGGCAACCATGGGCAGACACCGCTCGAGCTGCTCAAAAAACCGCTTTTTTCAGGTCAAAGGCTAAATTTTGGATAAAAAAAAGAAAGAGATCTCTCCCAAAATCTCTCCCTCGGAGTTGAATCTTTTACGGATCCATATGTTATTGTCATTATTATTTTCAGCTATTTCCGCGCTTCTTGGGGATGAAACGTCATCAAATAGCAATTTACCCTCTAGATATGTAGACACCACATATTTAGACGGATAAATCTTAAACATAAAATATGACAAAATCAAGACAATCGGAAAAATTTAATTCTTGTTTTTATAAGGTTTTTTTTAAATTTAAATATCTTATAAGCAATATCATAAAAAAAGCAGACCGAAGCCTGCTTTTTAATTCAAATACTTAACTGCATTTTTAGTCGGTAAAGGTGACTTTGGCAATGGCCTTTTTACTGGCCTGCACAATCAAGGTCACGTTTTCTTTTACCGAGAATGAGGCATCGACTGGTTGCCAATCAACTTTCACTGCACCACGACCGACAGCATCTTTAGCCTGTGCCGCGTTTTTGGTTAAACCTGCTGCACGTAAAATAGAAGCAATGAAAATCTCGCCGCCATATTCGCCACGTGAAATGGTCACTTCTGGTGTGCCTTCTGGCAATTCACCTTCGGTAATCAGGTTACCGGCACCTTTATGCGCATTGGCTGCAGCTTCCGCACCGTGGAAACGCTCGACCAGTTCCAGCGCCAGAATCTTTTTCACATCCTGCGGGTTACGACCTTCAGCCACTTCTTTCAGTAATTGCTGGATTTCTGCCACAGACTTGAAGCTGAGCAGGTCAAAATAACGCTCAATCAGTGAATCCGGCATAGACAGCACTTTTTGATACATCGCGCCTGGGGCATCAAATACACCAATATAGTTGCCTAATGATTTCGACATCTTGTTGACGCCATCTAAACCTTCCAGAATTGGCACGGTAATACACACCTGTGCTTCCTGGTTATAACGGCCCTGTAAGGTACGGCCCATTAGCAGGTTAAAGGTCTGGTCGGTGCCACCCAACTCTACGTCAGCTTCTAAAGCCACCGAGTCATAGCCTTGTACCAGCGGATACAGGAATTCGTGAATCGCAATTGGTTGCTGGTTGTTATAACGCTTGGTGAAGTCATCACGCTCCAGCATACGCGCCACGGTTTGCTGTGAGGCCAATTGAATTAAATCGGCCGCAGTTTTGCTGGCAAACCATTCCGAGTTAAACACCACTTTGGTTTTGTTTGGATCGAGAATCTTGAACACCTGTTCCTGATAGGTTTTGGCATTTTCCAGTACCTGCTCGCGTGACAACGGCGGACGGGTCGCGCTCTTACCGGTCGGGTCACCAATCATGGCAGTATAGTCACCAATCAGGAAGAAGACCTCGTGCCCCAAATCCTGGAACACTTTCAGCTTGTTAATTAAAACCGTATGACCCAAATGCAGGTCAGGTGCAGTCGGGTCAAAGCCCGCTTTAATTTTTAAAGGACGGTTCTCTTTTAATTTCTTTAGAAGATCTTCTTCAGAAATAATTTCATGCGTACCTCGTTGGATGAGGGCAAGTTGTTCTTCAGCTGGCAAGAAATTTGACATCACAAAACCCAAACACATCAGTTATTCAATTTGTGCGATATACTAACACTTTTTCAGCACATTGCAGGCTTAAGAATAACCATGACAGCGATCTATATTGGGGTAATGACCGGCACAAGTATGGATGGTGTCGATATTGTTGCTGCTTCTTTTGATCCTTTACAGCTTCATGCCACCCTGACCCTGAGCTTCGATCCCGATTTACGCGATGAACTGATGGCCCTGACCCTGCCGGATGACAATGAAATTGACCGGATGGGCAAGGCCGATGTGGCGCTGGCGCAAATGATTGGACATGGCATTAACCGCCTGATTGAAGAACACCAGCTTGATCGCAGCCAGATTCGTGCCATTGGTTCACATGGCCAGACCATCCGCCACCGGCCTGAACATGGCTTTACCCTGCAAATTGGTGATCCAAATATTATTACCGAAATAACCCAGCTGCCGGTGGTCTCGGATTTCCGCCGGCGTGATATGGCTGCCGGTGGACAAGGTGCTCCGTTGGTACCAGCTTTTCATCAGGACGTGTTCCAGCATGACAGCATCCACCGGGTGATTCTGAATTTGGGCGGGATTGCCAATGTCAGCATGTTGCCTGCCGGACAGCCGGAAAAAGTCTATGGTTTTGATACCGGCCCGGCCAATATCCTGATGGATGCCTGGTGTGAACGCTACACCGGCCAGCCTTATGATGAAAACGGCAACTGGGCGGCTTATGGACAGCCAATTCGCAGTCTGCTGGACCGGCTACAGGCACATGAATATTTTTCCAAAGAGCCGCCAAAAAGCACCGGCCGTGAAGATTTCAACCTGGAATGGTTGGATGAACAGATTGCCGACTGGCGCAATGACCTGGCCTATCAGGAACTGGAAGATACCCCGGAAAATGTGCAGGCCACCTTGTTAAAACTGACCACCCGCGCGATTAAAAAAGCCATTTACCGCTCGGGCATGGACACCGGTGAAGTCTATGTTTGTGGGGGCGGTGCCTATAATTCCTATTTACTGGAACAGCTGCGCTGGCGCTTACGCAAACATGAGTGGAGTGTACAGACCACGGCAGATTTAGGCATTAACCCAACCTGGGTGGAAGCCACTGCTTTTGCCTGGTTGGCGATGCGTTTTCTCAACCAGCAAAGTGGCAATTTCCCGGCTGTGACCGGGGCCAAAGGCTACCGGATTTTAGGAACATTGACCGCAGTCTAGGCCAATCTCTTTGTATTAAAAAAGATATTAAAAAAGCCCTCAAAATAGAGGGCTGAGTATTTTAAAATTCTGCTTAAATCGAGAAAGAAGAACCACAGCCACACGTAGTCGTGGCATTCGGATTTTGAACCACAAAACGTGAACCTTCCAGACCTTCTAAATAGTCCACCACTGAACCGACCAGATATTGATAGCTAAGTGAATCGACCAGCATTTTTACGTCACCATTCACGAATTCAGCATCATCTTCATTCATGCTTTCAGCAAAGTTAAAGCCGTAAGAGAAGCCCGAACAACCACCACCGGTCACATAAACGCGTAACATTAAATCTTGGTTGCCTTCACTGTCACGCAATTGGCGTACTTTGTTCGCAGCATTGTCAGTCAGCACAAGGGCTTGGGCATTCATGTCGGATTCCTCGTTCGATTCAAATGTCTTTTAACAGAAAAGACCACATATCAAGTATAACATACCCAATATATGGTCAGTCATGTTCAATTCAAAGTCAATTCAGACTAATTTTATCAAGATTGTTTGTAATTCTCATCCTGCAGGCCGCATTCGAAGTTTTTCGGGTCCTGCTTACAGCGGAATTGCCACAGCAGCTTCATCATGCGTTTGTCATAAATGCCACGTTTGGTCAGGTCAATCCGCGCCTCACGCATCATCTTCTGATAGCCCGGTTTGTCGGCTGCCGGAATATTCATCCAGTATTTTTGCGGAATATCGGCTTTCATTTTACCCAAGATGTTAAAGGCACGCGGTAATTGACCTTTGACCCATTCCCGTGATTTCTGGCCAAAACCGGCCGGGAACTTGTTCGGGCGAATAATAATATTGCCAGTCACCTGTAAAATCGGATAATTCACAATCGCGCCTTTACTGCCCAGGCCCTTATGCAGCTCCAGTGGCTTAAACACGGCGGCCGGCGCACCAATAATATCGACCTGACCGTTATTGAATTTACTGCCGAAGTTGGTGACATCTGAACTGACTGCCTGCGCGCCAATCTGCTGCACCATAATTTTTTGTGCCTGGTCATAATCCAGGACCGCAATTTTTTTACCGGCAGCTTTGGCCACGGTATTAATACTGCGGTCATTGACCATTAAAAAGGCATCACCGACAGGCACTACACCAGCCACTTCATACTGGCCTTGAGTCATAAAGCGGGAAAATTTCGGACTGGCCAGTCCCTGCATGACTTTGACCGCCAGATTTAAATCGGGAATTGCACCAATCGCATCCAGAGAACCGGTAAAGCTGTTAAATTGACGCCCGCGCATACCGGTGACACTAATCCCGTCACATTTACCGGCTTTAAAATCTTCGGCAATTACCGCTTCATTCTGCCCGACGCGCAGTTCAATATCGGCGCCCCAGGCTTTGGCCGCCAGCTGATAGTCCAGCATCAGCGCATACACATCACCACTTTTTCCCACCAAATCAAAGACACACACTGTCTGCTTGGCCTGTGCTGCAGTCGCACCGAGTCCCATCACTGCAGCCAGTGCGATGCCTTGAGCATAATATTTCATTGATCTTTCCTTTATCGCTGTTCTTGTTGTTTTCAGTTGTACTGAATCGTGTTTAATGTTTTAAAAAGCTATTTTAGCGCATCCATCCTTGTTCTTTTTACCCTTGGAGATCACGCTCTCCTGCTCCTCCTGTCTGTATGCCTTGGATGAAACAACTCATCTCTATTTTTTAGGCTTGGACAAAGATGAAGCTATTATTTTTGATTAGCTTACGTGATTTGACCTGAACTGCAATGGCCCAAGTGACAAGGTTCCAGATGCAACAACCCGGCACAGATGCCGGGTTGTTTTTCCTTAAAAATGAAGCTTATTCACCGCCCAGTGAACACTCGAAGTTGGCTTTATCGACAGAACAGCGGGCACGTTTGAGTACGCTCATCATCGACGCATCATAAATACCGCGCTTGGTCATATCCATCCGCCCTTCACGTAACAGTTTCTGGTATTTGGTTTTCTCTTCCGCGCTCAGGTTCATTTTGTATTTGGCTGGAATGCCTGCTTCCAGACGTTTAATCATGCCCAAACTTTTTGGCAGGTTTTTCGAGAACCAGTCACGCGATTTCTGGCCAAAACCAGCCGGGAATTTCTCCGGACTAATTACTAAATCAGCCGTGACATGCAGTACCGGGAAATTAAACATGGCGCCTTTGCTGCCCAAGCCTTTATAGATTTCCAGCGGCTTATAGGCATAGGCTGGCGCACCAACCATATCGACCTGGCCATTATTAAATTTCGCCACAAAGTTAGAGACATCGGAGATTACCGCCTGAGCACCGACACGTTGCACCATAATTTTTTGTGCATCGTCATAGCCCAGTACCGCAAATTTCTTGCCGGCAGCTTTTTCAATTGAATCAATATTCTTGTCACGGACAAAAATAAAGGCTGAACCTAAAGGTGAAATTCCCGCCACCTCATATTTTTTCCCCCCCAGATTGGTGACCATTTTGCCGGCATTACGTTTGTCCAGTGCAAAGGTAATTGCACGTTGGGCAATGGCATTGCTGGGCACACCGCCCAGCGCATCAATTGAACCGGCAAATTTATTGTACTGACGGGCACGCATCGCAGTCAGGAAAACCGCATCACATTTGCCAGCTTTAAAGTCATTATCGGCCACGGCTTCATCCTGACGGGGAATCAGGTTGATATCTGCGCCCCAGCCTTTCGCGGCCAGCGCCCATTCCTGGGCCATTTGATAAGATTCACCAGATTTGCCGAGTAAATCGAAGATACATACATCGACCTTGGCTGCCTGAGCATTGCTGGCCATACCCAAAGTAGCCAGTGTAGAAAGCGCGAGAATTGTTTTTTTCATTGTATTTGTCCTTACAGAATCGTCTTTCATCAAGAGTGTCCATACACTTGCTGAATATTAAGCAACTTGTTTTTAAAAAAATAGAGCTTTTACTCCAAATATTTTTAAATCGTGACCAATTCAATTTATACAGCTGCTGATCTCAAACCCACAAATTATAGAGATCAGCAGTATTTTCAATGGCTTAAAAATTTCAGGCAGCGCAGTGAAAATTTACACATCATGGCCATTTTTTTACAAACTTATAACCATTTTCTCTATTCGCCACCAAGTGAACATTCAAAATTGGTACGTTCTACCGTGCAACGTGCCCGTTTCAGGACCCGCATCATTGAGCCATCATAAATGCCTTTTTCGGTCAGTTCGATGCGGCCATCACGTAGCAGTTTCTGGTATTTGTCCTGATCTTCCTTGCTGAGTCGGGTGCGGTATTTATTCGGAATTTCCGCTTCCAGACGTTTCACCATGGCAAAGTTTTTCGGAATCTGCTGGACAAACCAGCGCCGGGACTGCACTGCAAAACCATCTGCGAATTTTTCTGGCCGGATAATCAGGTCCGCCGTGACATTGACCACCGGAAAATCAATCATGGCGCCGCGTGTGCCCAAACCTTTTTCAATTTCCAGCGGTTTAAAGGCATAGGCCGGTGCGGCCACAATATCAACCTCGCCCTGATTAAACTTGCGTACAAAATTGGAAATATCGGAATCGACTGCAATACCACCGACCCGCTCCACCATCATTTTTTGTGCCGGATCATAATGCAGAATCGCAAATTTCCGGTTTTTGATGTGCTCAACCGAGTTCATGGCCCGATCTTTAACAAAAATATAGGCCGAGCCAATCTGGCCGATGCCAGCCACTTCAAAGGTTTCCTGGCCAATCCGGGTCACCAGACGGCGGTTATTGCGCCGGTCCAGCACATAACTAATGGCTTTCTGGGCAATGCTATTACTTGGCACACCGCCCAGTGCATCAATCGAACCGGCAAATTTATTGTATTGCCGCGCCCGCATTGAGGTCATATAGGCACCATCACACTTGCCCGCCTTAAAATCGCGCTCGACCTGGGCTTCATCCTGATAGGCTTTCAGACTGACATTGCTGCCCCAGCGCTTGCTGGCCAAGGCCCATTCTTCCAGCAATTTATAGGATTCTCCGGCCCGTCCCAACAGATCAAAAACACAGACCTGCGGATTGGCCTGAGCCAGGCCACTGACGCCACACAAGGCCAGTGTCGACAACAACAAAACTCCGTTTTTCATTTTTGTCACCGTACATTTGTTTTTGTTTTTTATCAGAAATTTTAATATATCGGGCTTGGTTTTATAAAAAAACCCTGCATAGCCGCTTTCCGATAGATGACACGGCGCCCGCTTTTTCATTATTTTTTTCGATGTGTTGCTGTAGCACCTGAAATAAACTGCGCCAGCTTTTTGTTTTCCAGAGCGCATCCTTTAGAATAGGCGCATTCTGTTCCTGAGTTTAGTGAGTCCAATGATTCAATTTGACCAAGTCTCTTTACGCCGTGGTGGTCGTGTCTTATTTCAAAAAGCGTCCATGCAGATCCATCCGGGTTGGAAAGTTGGCCTCACCGGAGTCAATGGCGCTGGCAAATCGACCTTATTTGCCGCCTTATTGGGAGAACTGGGGGCAGATGAAGGCAGCCTGACCCGTCCGTCGGGCTGGACCGTTGCGCACATGGCCCAGGAAGTCAAAGCCCTGGATATGCCGGCGCTGGATTTTGTGTTATCGGGCGATGAAGAATACTGGCAGATTCAGAAACAGCTGGCACAACCTGAACAGCTCAGTGACAGCGAACTGGCACAATTACATGGCCGTTTTGATGAAATTCATGGCTATTCTGCCCCATCCAAAGCCGCCCAGCTGATGGCTGGTTTAGGTTTTATGGAACATCAGCTACGTCTGGATGTTTCCAGTTTTTCTGGTGGATGGCGGATGCGTTTAAATCTGGCGCGCACCCTGATGAGCCGCTCCGATTTACTGCTTCTGGATGAGCCAACCAACCACTTGGATCTGGATGCCATTTTATGGCTTGAAGACTGGCTCAATGCCTATGAAGGCACTTTAATCCTGATTTCACATGACCGCGATTTTCTCGATGCAGTGACCGATCATATCCTGCATATCGAAAATCAGGAACTGACCTTATATACCGGCAATTACTCGACCTTTGAAGTGACCCGCAGCGAACGTCTGGCCCAGCAGCAACAGGCCTTTGAAAAGCAGGTTGAAGCCCGCGCACATCTGCAAAAATTTATTGACCGTTTTAAAGCCAAAGCTACCAAGGCGCGTCAGGCGCAAAGCCGGATTAAACAGCTGGAAAAAATGCAGTTGCTGGCGCCGGCGCATGTCGATACCCCGTTTACCTTCACTTTCCGTGAACCCACCAAAATGAGTTCACCCTTACTGACTCTGGATCAGGCAGAAATTGGCTATCCGGGCAAAAGTATTGCCAGCAAAATCAGTCTGCAGATTACCCCAAGCTCGCGTATTGGCCTGCTGGGCATGAACGGCGCCGGTAAATCTACTCTAATTAAATCACTGGTTGGTGATTTAGCGCTTTTAAATGGCCAGCGCAAAGCCTCTGAACTGCTAAATATTGGTTACTTTGCCCAGCATCAGATGGATGCACTGGATGGCCAAGCCAGCCCGATGCTGCAATTGTCACGTCTGGCCGACAAACAGATCAGTGAAGCCACCCTACGTTCGTTCCTCGGCAGTTTTGGTTTTAGCGGCGAACGTATGGATACGCCGTGCGAAAGCTTCTCCGGTGGTGAACGTGCCCGTCTGGCCTTGGCCCTGATTGTCTGGCAGCGCCCGAATGTACTGATTTTGGATGAACCGACCAACCATCTGGATTTAGACATGCGTCATGCCCTGAGCATGGCCTTACAGGACTTTGAGGGCGCAGTGGTACTGGTATCGCACGAACGTCAGCTAATCGCCAGTGTCTGTGATGACCTGCTGTTGGTGCATGCCGGATGCTGTACTGAATTTTCCGGTGATTTGCAGGATTATGCCAAATGGTTACGTGAGGCCCGTCAGCAGCAGATCAATGCCCAAACCGCATTGGCACAGGCCAGCGCCAGTACCAACAAGACTGCCGCACCGGCCAAAGTCGATAAAGAAGCACAGCGCAAACTGGCAGCGCAGCGCCGTGAAGAAACCCGTCCGCTGCGGAAAAAAATTGAACAATGTGAAAGCCAGATTGAAAAAATCCAGCCCCGTCTGGCCAGTATTGAAGAACAGCTGGCTGACAGCAGCCTGTATGAAGCTTCGCGTAAAGAAGATCTGCTCAAGCTGATGAATGAACAGACCAGCTTAAAAGCCACGCTGGAACAGGCCGAAGAAACCATGCTGGAACTGATGATGGAACTGGAAACCCTGGAACAATCATTCCAGAACAGTTAATCCCGTTTCTTCCGAAACCTTCCCCTCAAGATAGCCCCAGTGGCTATCTTTTTATTTCCACTTTATGATCACTGTTCCTTAAAATGTAGTCAAACATAGTCAAGGAGTAATTCGCACTCTGTTAATGTCTTGTTGCCAAGCGTGTAACTAGAGCCTGAGTCGGTCAGTTCCGACTTGTAGCGGTCAGTCCGTTCTTGCAATATACGCTTTACAGTTTTGTAAGGCGTATAACGACTTATCTCATTGTCGTTTAATCTTGCAAGCACGTTTCTCGCAGCATTCCAATCAGCTTGCACAACTTCCCCATTGAAACGGTGAAAACGATCTCCCTTACGTGTACCTATTAAAAGGCCATGCAAGAAAGAATCACTTTGCGAAGTGTATGCAGAATTGACTAGATGCACCGTAGAACCTCTACGGTGAGATATACCTGTTAGGGCATCGGCTAATAAGCCTTTAACCCATGTGTTTAAACGTCTATTGGTATTTTTACCATAGCTACGCTTACTTTGGATTGGTGCGGTTAAATCCTCCGCAACAATCACTTTGGCTTTATCAACCAACTTGTGAGTTGCTGTAAATATCAATGTCTTGAGCTTTGCTTTCTGAGCATCTTGCCTTTTATCTAGCTTCTTGCGACCTAGATTATTTAACTCAATTTTCTGTTTCTTGTGCGGTTTGGCTTTAGAAATCGCTCTGAGCTTATTTCTACGTTTGTACTTTTGATTTAGGTAGTCTGATTCACTTGAGATCAATTTACCTAAACCATTGCCATATACTTCACCATCAGAATCCACAAAGGCTTCTGAATAACCTTTATCAACACCTACGGTTTCCTGACCACAATCCTGTGTTTCAACTGCATCATAAGTTGAGTGAACTTCAACATTACCGTTTTTTAGAATGATTCTAAGTGTGCCTTGTGGCGCAAAATCAACAGTGGTGTTTAGTGGAATTTTAATGGTTTGTCGAGGGACTAGACTTGGCACTTTAAGCCAACATTGACCGTTTAGCTCAAAGGTTTTACACATATCCGCACGAACAATAATTTGATTATGTGTGTGATTAACACCATGCTTAAAGTGATTACGCATTTGACGATGGAGGAAATTATCAGTCATCCATTCATCTTTTTTAAGCAAGGTGTATAGTCTTTTTTGTTCATTATTACAGGAGGTGCGTTTTCGGATCGCCTGCTTTACTTTGTCTTTTGATGCTTCTCGATAGGCTTTAATATCACCTACGCAATCACGTAGCGTTTCTTTCCACGCATTTGCAGAAACACCAAAGTCACGACTTTCTTTCATCCACGCATCACGAATGGTTCTGTCGCTGATATTTAAACCTGCAACAGCACCATATTTAGCCCACACTTCGCTACGAACACGACCAAGTAAAACAGCTTGTTTTTCAAGTTGCTTGTACTTTTGCACATTCAAGTTTTTACAGTGATGGATGCGTGTTAGTTTCAAAAAGTTATTCCTTACTATTCACTAATTCTTTAACTTTTTCTTTGTATTTTCTTAATCCATAAAGTCGAGAAGAAAAACAATGAATAATCGCTAACAGGTCTTGAGTTACTTCTTCCGTTGGGGAAAGAGATTCTTGATTCATAATAATAATTTTACAACCATGTCTTTCAGCAAAAGATTCAAACCACTCAAAACCAAAACGCACCAAACGGTCTTTGTGAGCAATGACAAGCATTGAAACTTTACCCATTTCAATATCAAGAAAAAGCTGATTGAATTTCTTTCTTTTATAATTCAAACCACTTCCAATCTCTGACACCCAATCATCAACAGCATAGCCATTTACAGTACAAAAAGTTTCTAAAGCTGACACCTGATTAGCTAAATCGGGCTTTTGAGCAACACTAGATACCCTTGAATAAACAATTACTGACGATTTAGCTTCCGTTGCTTTTATACCGATATATTCAAGGTATTGATCGTGCGTGTAGTATCTGCGATTTTTAGGATTTCGACATGCAACCAAAATACCTTCGGCATCCCATCTTTGTAGAGTTTTAACCGACTTCCCAATCATTTCACCGAATTTAGCAGGAGAATACATTAATCAATCTCCGCTAACTTCTTGAAATCCTCAAGTGTATAGTCTTTAAATATGGATTCATCACAATATATGGCTAGATCATTGTCTTCATCCCATCCACAGATAGGGCATGTATAAGGGGATGATGCGACTCCTAGCTGATTATATTTTAATAAAATATCGTCACAAACCTCATAAAGTTCTGAATCCTCATGATGATCAACAACTTCAAGGAAAATTAGTTCACTAATATTTTCTGCAAATTTTTTGTATTTTTCAGGCACTTCTAGTTGATATAGCTCTACTAAATCATCTAGTTTTTTAGCGCAAGCATCACCAAAAATCTCTAATAATTTTTCCTCATATTCTTGACAGCGCATACCTTGTCCTGAAACGTGAGTACATTCAGAAAAGCCTGTATTTGCATTAATAAAATCAGCATAGGTGGGGCATTTATCGGAGAGTGATTGATTTGTTTTTTCAGGGTACGAAGAACAATCATAGCCTAAATCTACAATATCGGTTTCATAGAAATCATTCTTTGACCACTCACCATAGACCCATGATGCAAATTCCTTAATAAACCCATCTTTATTTTCAGGGGATACAAAATAAGCAAGGTCTTGCTCTACTTTCTTTAAGCTTTCAGTCAAGTATTTCATTGCAAGTTTTTTTAAAATTTAATACCTAAATTGTATATGTTTGACTATATTTGTCAATATAATTATTTGATATAAATCACTCCTCTTTTTAGCCCGTCTGTTTTCTTTAAAAAGATCAAGGAGGATGCTCACCAATAGCTGTTTTCCTCTCCGTTTTAGCTCTGATTGCACTTACTGAACTGCAATATAAAGCCCTCTTGCACACAGCTTGGCCGGTTTTTTTATACATAAATTTACAGCCGCGCATCTCATCATGAAGAAATGTGGCCGGCTCAATGCGCGGGTCTGGCCTTCTGCTAGCCAAGAGAGGAAATTCTATGCGTGCCTTAACCTATCATGGAACCCGAGATGTAAGAGTTGAATCGGTGCCTGACCCAATTATTCAGGAACCGGATGATGTCATCCTTCGCGTCACCGCCACTGCCATTTGTGGCTCAGATCTGCATTTATATCGCGGTAAAATTCCGGCCACAGAACACGGCGATATTTTTGGCCATGAATTTATGGGCGTGGTCGAAGAAGTCGGCCCCGAGGTCACGGCAGTAAAAAAAGGCGACCGGGTGATTATTCCCTTTGTGATTGCTTGTGGTCACTGCTTTTTCTGTGAACATGAGCTGACTGCCTCCTGTGAAAATACCAATACGGGCCGCGGCGCCATTCTGAATAAAAAACAGATTCCACCGGGTGCAGCGCTGTTTGGCTACAGTCATCTTTATGGCGGCGTGCCGGGTGGACAGGCCGATTATGTGCGAATCCCCAAAGGCAATATCGGTCCTTTTAAAGTTCCCGGTTCACTGCCAGATGAAAAAGTGCTATTCCTGACCGATATTCTGCCAACCGCATGGCAGGCGGTGACCAATGCACAAATTGGCAAAGGCTCCAGTGTAGCCATTTATGGTGCCGGACCCGTGGGATTACTGTCAGCGGCCTGTGCACGGATGCTTGGCGCTGAACAGATTTTTATGGTCGATCATCACCATTACCGGCTGCAGTTTGCCCATGAAACCTATGGCGCGATTCCGATCAATTTTGATGAAATGGATGCGGCCGAATTTATTATTGACAATACCCCCGGCCATCGGGGTGTCGATGCGGTCATTGATGCAATTGGTTTTGAAGCCAAAGGCAGCATGATTGAAACCGTGATGACCAACCTGAAACTGGAAGGCTCCAGCGGCTTTGCCCTGCGCCAGTGTATTGCCGCAGTGCGCCGTGGCGGCGTGGTCAGTGTGCCGGGCGTCTATGCCGGTCCAATTCACGGTTTCCTGTTCGGTGATGCCTTTGATAAAGGCCTGACCTTCAAGATGGGCCAGACCCATGTGCATCGTTACCTGCCCGAATTACTGGAACGGATTGAAAATGGCGACCTGTCCCCCGAAGTGATTATTACCCACCGTATGAAACTGGCCGATGCTGCCGAGGGCTATCGTATTTTTGATCAACGCGAACAGGATTGCCGCAAAATTATTCTCACGCCCTAATCCATCGCGCCAACAAAAAAGCGCCCGCAGGCGCTTTTTTTAAATCATGCCCTTAGGCATCAATATCGGCATTCAGGGCGTTCTCTTCAATAAAAGCACGACGTGGTTCCACATCATCGCCCATTAAACATGAGAACATCCGATCTGCTTCAATCGCATCTTCAATGGTCACCTGCAGCATATGACGGTTTTCCGGGTCCATGGTGGTTTCCCAAAGCTGCTCGGCATTCATTTCACCTAGACCTTTATAACGCTGGATCATCATGCCGCGGCGTGAGTCCTGCAGAATATGCTGCCAGACCTGATGGAAGCTGTTGACCTGAATCTTGCGCTCGCCTTTTTGCAAGTACGCGCCTTCTTCAATCAGGCTAAACCAGCTCTTCGAGTTCTTCAGCAAACGTGCGTACTCACCCGAACCGAGTAAACCGGCATCCAGCAAATAGGCATGTGGCAGGTTATGCACATAAATGGTAATACGTGGCCAGTAAATCGCAGACTTCTGTCCTTCCGCATCTTCTTTGTCAAAGGTTTCGATGCTGAGTTCAGGACGTAAACTGCTTTGAGTGGCCGCGATATAGGCACACAGCTGCTCACCCCAAGCCTGTACATAATCCAGATCATGCGCCTGATCCAGCTTGAACGCCTCTTGCGCCAGCAAACCATCTAACAGGCTGGCTGGATAACGCAAGGTTAAACGGCTCAGGCTCTTTTGCGAGGTCTGATAATCGGCAATCACCGAAGCCAGTGCTTCACCACGAATCGCCGGTGCATCTGCACTGACATGCAGGGCCAGTTCATCAATGGCATTGGAAATCAGATAGGTTTCCAGCGCTTCATTGTCTTTAATGTACTGTTCCTGCTTGCCTTTTTTCAGCTTGTACAGCGGTGGCTGGGCAATATAGATATGACCACGTTCCACCAGCTCCGGCATTTGACGGAAGAAGAACGTCAGCAGCAAGGTACGGATGTGCGAACCATCGACGTCGGCATCGGTCATGATAATGATTTTGTGATAACGCAGCTTGTCCGGGTTATATTCTTCACGACCAATTCCGCAGCCCAGTGCAGTAATCAAGGTGCCGACCTCTGCCGATGAAATCATCTTGTCAAAACGGGCACGTTCCACGTTCAGGATCTTACCTTTTAGCGGTAAAATCGCCTGCATTTTACGGTTACGGCCTTGCTTGGCTGAACCACCCGCAGAGTCACCCTCGACCAGATACAGTTCCGATAAAGCCGGATCTTTTTCCTGACAATCGGCCAGTTTACCCGGTAAACCGGCAATATCCAGCGCGCTCTTACGACGGGTCATTTCACGTGCTTTACGCGCTGCATCACGGGCACGCGCTGCATCAATAATCTTGCCGGCAATCGATTTGGCCGCTTGCGGGTTTTCCAGTAAATATTCCGAGAAAGATTTATTCATGGCCTGCTCGACCGCAGGTTTTACCTCACTCGACACCAGTTTTTCTTTGGTCTGTGAAGAGAATTTTGGATCAGGCACTTTCACCGAAATAATTGCGGTCAAACCTTCACGTGCGTCATCCCCGGAAACCACCACTTTCTCTTTTTTGAGCAGGTTTTCGTTTTCCATGTAGCTGTTTAAACCACGGGTCAACGCGGCACGGAAACCGGCTAAATGGGTACCGCCATCTTTTTGCGGAATATTGTTGGTAAAGCAGCGCACATTTTCCTGATAAGAATCATTCCATTGCAACGCAACTTCAACTCCAATGCCATTTTCTGCCTGCACGGTAAAATGGAAAATATCATTCAGATGGTTTTTGCCTTCGTTAATATATTTCACGAACTCAGACAGACCACCTTCATAGTCATAGATATGTTCCAGGTTAATACGTTCATCTTTCAGGACAATACGTACACCGGCATTCAGGAACGACAGTTCACGTAAACGGCGCGCCAGAATATCGACATTAAAAATGGTCTGGCTGAAAGTCTCGGCGCTTGGCCAGAAACGAACCATGGTTCCGGTCTCTTCTGTTTCACCAACCACAGTTAATGGATATTGCGGATCACCATGACGGTATTCCTGCTGATGAATCTGACCGGCACGTTTAATGGTCAGTTCCAGTTTGCTCGACAGGGCGTTTACCACCGATACCCCGACCCCGTGCAGACCGCCCGACACTTTATAACTGTTGTCGTCGAACTTACCGCCGGCGTGCAGGATGGTCAGAATCACCTCGGCAGCCGATACGCCTTCTTCCGGGTGAATGTCGGTTGGAATACCACGACCATTATCGGCCACAGATACCGATTCATCTTCGTGAATAGTAACTAGAATCTCGTCACAGTGGCCGGCCAGCGCTTCGTCAATCGCGTTATCGACCACCTCGAACACCATGTGGTGTAAACCGGTACCATCATCTGTATCACCGATATACATGCCCGGGCGTTTACGAACAGCATCTAGGCCACGTAATACTTTGATACTAGAGGAATCATAAGCCTTTTCATTGGTTTGTTCTGTTTGAGTGGCAGATTGATCTTCTGAACTCATGGTTTCTCCCTAGTAAAAACTGGTCTATCCAAAGATAAAAAACTATTGCACAACAACTTGAACAGTACCGTTTTCAACATTGAATAATTGATAGGAAATAGACAAATCATGTAAGTGATTCTGCACTGATTCATGGTCTAAGGTGGTAATAAAAACTTGACTACCAAGTTGGCTCAATCGCTCAATTAAACGTCGTTGTGCGGTTAAATCTAATTCTGCTGTCAGATCATCTAATAATACCACAGTTTCCTTATTGCACGCATGCAGCATTGCAATCTGTGACAGTTTTAAAGCCATGATCAATAACTTTTTTTGTCCACGTGACAGCACAACATCGGCATCGCCCGTCGCTGTTTTTAAACGTAAATCTGCGCGATGCGGTCCATATTCGGTATAGCGGCGTTCCACATCTTTCTGATGATGATTGACCAAATCGCTCATCAAGCCCGGTTCCGGATGAAATCCGGGATGGTATTCCAGCCGGATATTTAAATCAGGCAACAGCTGCTGTAAATCCTGCTGAAAATAATGCTGCCACTGCTCGATAATACTGTAGCGTTGCAGATGCAGCATTTCACCATACTGGCTCAGCATCTGGTTCCACGGTTCTAGTTCTGCCAGGCTTAAATGACGCCGGGTTTTTAGTAAGCTGTTACGCTGTTTTAAGGCCCGCGAATAGTATTGCCAGGCATGATAAAATTCTGGTTCCACGTGGAACATCATCCAGTCCAGCAGCTGTCGCCTTGGTTTAGCGCCGTGGTCGATAATATCGGTACTTTGCGGATCAATCAGTTGTAGCGGCAGCAGTTTGGCCAGCTGCCCCTGGGTGGCAATATGATCACCATTGACCTTAATCAGTTGTTCCCCAGACAGCAGTTTTTGCATGCCGATTTTTTCGGTGGGCGACTGGGCAAATACAATCGCATCTTGGGCATCATGCTGAATATAGTTTTTGGGGATATGGGTACGGAAGGAACGACCGGTGGCCAGTAAATGAATGGCCTCCAGAATCGAGGTTTTACCGGAGCCATTGGCACCATAAAAGACATTAAACGGCTGCAACCCGACGAGTGCAACCGCTTTTAAGTTTCGAACACGTTCTATATTTAAACGCGTAATATGCATAATCGTGTCAGATCACATACAAGCTTAGACACGCATCGGCATCACAACATAGGTTTGATCTTGCTGCGCTGGGTCTTGCACCAGTACCGACTGGTTGGCTTCGGTCATGGTCATCGCCACATCATCACCATCCAGTGCACCTAATACATCCAGCAGATATTGAGCATTGAACGACATTTCCAGCGGTGTATTGTTGTATTGCACGGCCAGGTCTTCAATCGCTTCATCCTGCTCCGGGTTGTTGGCACGTAATTGCAGTGAATCTGCATTAAAGTTCAGGAATACGCCGCGTAATTTTTCATTACTTAAAATCGCCACACGCTGTAACGACTGCTTGAACACGTCATGTGCAATCATCACCACTTTATCACCACCACGTGGAATCACACGGCGGTAATCCGGGAATTTACCGTCAATTAACTTGGTGGTGAAACGTACGGTAATATCGCCCTGCTCTTTGTCACGGCTCGGCACGGAAATGGTTACATTTAACAGTTCACGGCCAATTAACAAAGACAATTGCTCATCTTCAATACTCAGCAAACGCTGTAATTCACCCACAGCTTTACGTGGCACAATCGCCTGAATCGGTTGTGTCGCATTTGAAGAGGCACCGGTTTCACATAATGCCAAACGGTGGCCATCGGTAGTCACAGCGCGCAGCTGGTTTTCATCAATTTCCAGCAAGGTGCCGGTCAAATAGAAACGTACATCCTGCACCGCCATGGCAAAGGCAGTTTTTTCAAATAAACGTTTTAATTCACGCTGAGTCACCGCTACCTGTGTGCCTTGAGTATTTTCAGTGGCCAATAACGGATAATCTTCGGCTGGTAAAGTCCCCAACACGAAACGGCTGTTGCCCGATTTTAAAATACAGCGCTGATCTTCAGTAATCTGCAGGTCAATTAAAGCCGCAGTCGGCAAAGATTTACAGATATCCATCAGTTTACGTGCCGGCACCGTGGTCTCACCCGCCTGTAAACATGCACCTTCAGCCAGAACCGTACTGGCCACCAGCTCCACTTCCAGATCGGAACCGGTAATGGTCAGCGCCTGTTCAGTCACCTGAACTTTCACGTTAGATAAAATGTTTAACGTATGGCGACGTTCAACCGCTCCTACAACATGTGATAGAACATTGAGTAAGCTTTCTTTGGCGATTTTTAAACGCACGGTACATTCCTCTAACAACTGAAGATGATGAAGATAAAAATTAATTTTTTAGCAGTGTACTATGCGGCAGAATATGCCGCATTGCAAGAACAGAATTTGACCAAACCGGCCTAACTTTGCAACAGGCGTTGCAGGTTTTTATAGTCCTCGTTGAAGATTGGATCTTCTTCGCGCAGGCTTTGTACTTTCTCGCAGGCATGCATCACGGTACTGTGGTCACGACCACCAAAAGCCATGCCAATTTCAGGGAAACTGTCCCCGGTCAGTTCACGGGCCAGCCCCATCGCCAGCTGCCGTGGACGGGCATAAATCCGGGTACGTTTTGGCCCGACCAGCTCTTTGAGTGGAATACGGAAATATTCACTGACCACACGCTGGATATTTTCGGTACTGATGGTACGCGCACGAATCGCCAGCACATCTTTTAGAGATTCACGCACCACATCCAGATCAATCGCGGTGCCTTTAAAACGGGAAATCGCGACCACCTTATTTAAGGCGCCTTCCAGTTCACGCACGTTGGCGACCACCTGCTGGGCAATAAACAAGGCACAGTTGCGCGGTAAATCGACGCCACTGCTTTCGGCTTTCTTTAATAGAATTTCAATCCGGGTTTCAATATCGGGCGGTTCTACCCCCACCGACAGGCCCCAGGAAAAACGCGATACCAGACGTGGGTCCAGTTCGGTCAGTTCTTTTGGATAACGGTCCGACGTCAGAATAATCTGCTTGGATTCATCCAATAAGGCATTAAAGGTATAGAAAAACTCCACCAGACTGGCTTCTTTACCGGCCAGCAAATGAATGTCATCCACCAAGAGCAGATCAAGTGAACGGCAATTTTTCTTGAATTCTTCAACCTTGCCCTGCTGTAGCGAGCTAACAAAGTCATGTACAAAGCTTTCAGCAGTCATATACATGACCCGGGCATTCGGCTTGGCCTGCAACAAGGCATTCCCCACCGCTTGCATCAAGTGGGTTTTACCCAGACCGGTCGGGCCATATAAAAATAGCGGGTTATGTTGTGAGGCGCCCAGATGGGTCAATACTTTACGGCAGGTTTCTGCCGCCATCTGGTTAGAACGGCCTTCTACAAATAAAGAAAAGGTAAATAAAGGGTTTAACTGACGCTTGCGGCTGTTTTTGCTGCCACTCTCTTCTTTGTCCTTTTTTGGACGGCTGACCGGTGCCGGTGCTGACTCTAAAGCAGCGGTGGTGGTCGCTGGCTGTTCACTGGCCGATAAAATGGCGCCCGGACGGGAATCGACCAGGATTTCAACTTTACGTACCCGTCCTTCAGACAGTTGTTCGGCCAGAATCGTGATCAGCTCAAGATGATGTTCCTGAATATAGCGGGTCCAATACGGGTTCGGTGCATATAAACGTAAAGTATCTTCTGATTCTTCTGCAACTAATGGGCGAATCCACATCGTAAAGACATTCCCAGAGAGCTCTTGTCGCAAGCGATTTAAGCAGTCCGTCCAAAGCATGTGAAAACCCCTATTTATTCCATTTTAAATTTAAAACGCATTCGTCCGCTGCAAGCGGGTCGCCATTCTAACCAAGTTATCCACATCTGTCATGAGAAATTGAGCGAATTTAGCCAAAAAACAAACATCAAGATCTAAATTTAAATTTAAAAGCTGGTGTGGATAAGTTTATCCGCAAGCTGTGGATAAAATATAGCATAAAGTTATCCACAATGTATTAAAAATATAAAAACACAGTTATCCACATGCAAAGTCTATGTTTTTTAAATTTAAAAATTGCTTTTCCACATAAAAAAGCCACCCTAATAAGAATAAATTTAAATTTATAAATTTGAATTTATATATTAGAGCGTGCTCGGATGTGGATAAACTGAAAATAAATTTAAATTCGAATTTAAACCTGCAGAGAATAAATTTATTCACATGGTCTTGTGGATAATTATGTGAATAATATTGTTTATAACTTATTTTATATGTTTTAACAATAGGATAGCTTGTGAATAAGCCAGAATATGTACAATTGCCTATTCCTGGATAAACTTAAGGCCTTTTATAAAAATTAGGCTTATTTAAAGGAAAACCGTGTTTTTGATTGACAGCTCAAGCAATGAGCACTAAAATCGCGGACCTTTATAGAAAGATCATTTTTGGAGTTTCGACATGAAACGTACATTCCAACCATCTGAATTAAAGCGTAAACGCGTTCATGGTTTCCGTGCTCGTATGGCTACTAAAGCTGGTCGTCAAGTATTAGCTCGCCGTCGTGCAAAAGGTCGTCACAGCTTAACTGTTTAATCAGTCACGCTGCATCGACTTGGGTGTTATGACATCACTTTATGGCTTCAGCACAGAGCTTCGTATACGCTGTGCTGCCGATTATAAAGATGTGTTTGATGGTGCGCTTTTTAAAGTGCATCAACCCCATTTCTTATTTCTGGCAAAACCGTCCGAACTGCTGAACAGCCGTTTGGGTATTGTTGTTGCCAAGAAAAAAGTGCGTCGTGCACACGAAAGAAATCGAGTAAAACGACTTGCTCGCGAAAGTTTTCGCCTGCATCAACAGCAATTGGCTGTACTGGATATTGTGGTGATGCCCAAAATGGGGATTGAAACAGTGCCAAATGCAGAGTTACATCAGCAATTACAATTTGCTTGGCAGAAATTGCACCGCCTTGCCAAAAAGCATTCTAAAATAGCTCCCTCCCCACATCAGTAGAGATGACCAATGGTACGTTTACTGCATTGGTTGATTCGTTTCTATCAGATTGCGATTAGTCCGCTTCTTGGACCACGTTGTCGCTATATTCCAACCTGTTCTCAATATGCCCTGGAAGCAGTTCAGATCCATGGGGCCGGACGTGGTGTGTGGCTGGCGACCAGACGTATCTGTCGTTGTCATCCGTGGGGTGGTTCGGGCTATGACCCTGTACCGGCCAAAGCAATTCGTTTTATTTCATTTCAGCAAATAGATTCTCAAACGGGTCACATTGCTGTACCCTTTCGTGAACGTTTATTGAACCAAAATCACTCTAACCACTTGGGGTAATAGATATGCAACAATGGGCCAGGATTGCAATTCTCGGGGCCATGTTTGTTGTCGCTTATTTGCTCATTTTGGCTTGGCAAAAAGATTATGGAAATGCTGAAACCCAACCACAGCAACAGGCTGCGGTGGTTTCACATGAAGTGTCTGCAGATTTGCCAAATGGCCAAACCGCTACAGCAGCTTCTGATGTACCGCAGGCAAATATTTCAGCGCAGCAGACTCAAACCACAGATGCCACTGCACCTGTAAGTCAGCAGCTTATTTCAGTACAAACTGACCTTTATCATCTTTGGATCAATCCAAAAGGTGGTGATATTGTTCGTGTTGAATTACTCAATCATGACAAAAATAAAGACAGTGATGCACCGTTTGTAATGCTTGAAAGCGATGACAAACGTACCTATGTCGCTCAGTCAGGCCTGATTGGTCTGAATGGACCAGACAGCAGCCGTAATGGTCGTCCAAACTATGAAGTTGAAAAATTAAGCTATAGCCTGGAAGATGCCAAAGCCGTTCAGAATCAGGACGGTGAAGCGGTGAAAGTGTTAAATGTACCAATGGTGTACAAAACTGCTGACGGTGTAGAAATTATCAAGACCTTCAGCTTCAAGCAAGGCGAATATCCGATTGTGGTTAACCACAAAGTGGTAAACCGCAGTGGCCAGAACTGGCAAGGTCAAATGTTTGGTCAGATCAAACGCGATAACTCGGATGATCCGGGTAAATCGGACCAGGGCATTTTCACTTTGGGTACCTTCCTGGGCGGCGCCTGGGGGACACCGGATGAACACTACAACAAGCTGAAATTCGACAACTTCACTGAAGAAAAACTGAATGTTGAAGCGACTGGCGGCTGGGTTGCGGTGGTACAGCACTACTTCGTGAGTGCATGGGTGCCGGGTAACCTGAAACTGACCCAGGCCGATGGCCAACCGTATAGCGCCAAGCTGGAATCGCGTAAATCAGGCGATAATATGAATATTATCGGCTTTACTTCGCCAACCATTAATGTACCGGCAGGTACAGTGGCAGAAGTCGATGCGACCTTCTATAGCGGTCCAAAAATCCAGTCAGAGCTGAAAGATCTGGCCACTGGTCTGAATCAGACTGTGGATTATGGCTGGTTATGGCCAATTGCCAAACTGCTGTTTGTAGGCTTGGAATTCTTCCACGGCTTAGTGGGGAACTGGGGCTGGGCAATTATTCTGTTGACCATTCTGGTGAAGCTGATTCTGTGGCCATTATCGTCGAAGAGCTACCGTTCTATGGCGAAAATGCGTGTGATTGCACCGGAAATGCAGCGCATGAAAGAAGAGTTCGGTGAAGACCGGATGCGCTTCTCGCAAGAGATGATGGCCCTGTACAAACGTGAACAGGTTAATCCGTTGGCCGGCTGTTTACCGCTGTTACTGCAAATGCCAATCTTCCTGGCCCTGTACTGGGTACTGATGGAATCTGTAGAGCTGCGTCATGCGCCATGGTTACTCTGGATTCAGGATTTATCGGCAATGGACCCTTGGTTTATCTTGCCGCTGATCATGGGTGCGACCATGTATATTCAGCAAATGCTGAACCCGCAGCCGACCGATCCTATGCAGGCTAAAGTCTTCCGCATTATGCCGGTCATCTTTACTGTGTTCCTGCTGTTCTTCCCGGCGGGTCTGGTGTTGTACTGGATTGTCAACAACCTGATCACCATCTTGCAGCAAGGCCTGATCAACAAATCTGTTGAGAAAGACCGTGCCAAACGTGATGAAGCGACCCCAGTCAACTAAGTTGTACTGACGAGCTGAATAAATCCGCTTAAGATGATACTCTTAGGCGGATTTTTTTTGGCCCGACTTTAAGCATTGCAACAGGTGAATTTATGCTGACCCAAACCACAACAATTGCTGCGATTGCTACTCCACCCGGGCGTGGCGGTGTGGGGGTGATTCGCCTGTCTGGTCCTAAATCCTATGCCATTGCTGAAGCCTTAACCCAAAAGCAGCTGCCGAAAGCCCGTTTTGCCGGCTTTCGTCAGTTTTATGAGGCTAGCGGTGAGGTGATGGATGAAGGTTTAGTGATTTGTTTCCCCAATCCGAACTCTTTTACCGGTGAAGATGTGGTGGAACTGCAAGGTCATGGTGGCCCTGTCATTCAAAATGCCCTGCTGGCACGTTTACTGGAACTCGGCGCGACCGCAGCCAAAGCGGGTGAATTTTCCATGCGCGCCTTTGAAAATGGTAAGCTTGATCTGGTACAGGCCGAAGCGATTGCCGACCTGATTGACGCGACCTCGCAGGCTGCAGCACGTTCTGCGGTACGTTCTTTACAAGGTGCATTTTCAACCAAGGTCAATACGGTTTTAGAAAAACTGATTCATCTGCGTTTGCATGTGGAAGCAGCGATTGATTTTCCGGAAGAAGAAATTGATTTTCTGGCCGATGGTAAAATTCTGGCCCTGCTGGATGATGTTGCCAGCTCAGTCACCGCGGTACAGCAATCGGCGCGTCAGGGACAATTATTGCGCGAAGGCTTGCAGGTGGTGATTGCCGGTAAACCCAATGCCGGAAAATCATCTTTACTGAATGCTTTAGCCGGGATTGAACGGGCGATTGTGACCGATATTGCTGGTACCACCCGTGATGTGCTGCATGAAAAAATCACCTTAAATGGCTTGCCGATTACCCTGACCGATACCGCCGGTTTACGGGAAACCGGTGATGTGGTGGAAAAAGAAGGCATCCGCCGCGCGATTAAAGAAATTGAACAGGCCGATTTATTGCTGCTGGTGTATGACTTAAGTCAGGGTGAAGATCCACTGGCCTTGGCCCAGGAATATTTTGCCGATCATCTGGAACCCAAACGTCTGATGCTGATTGGTAATAAAGCAGATTTGACTGGTGCTGAAGCCGTTATTGGTGATTATCAGGGCTTTCGTCATATTACCGTGTCGGCCAAGCAGGAAACCGGTGTTCAATCGCTCATAGATGCGATTACAGCCCATGCAGGCTTCCAGCCGGAAGAAGATACCTTTATTGCCCGAACTCGTCATTTAGACGCAATGAAACGCACCCAGTACTATCTGGCCGAAGCGCGCGAGCAGCTGGTAGATTATCATGCCGGTGAGCTGGTGGCTGAATCCCTGCGTCTGGCGCAAAATGCCCTAGGTGAAATTACCGGAGATTTTAGTGCCGATGATCTGTTGGGTAAAATTTTCGGTTCTTTCTGTATTGGAAAATAAGCGTAGTACGCTCTGAGCTTGCTATGCATTTAAAAGCATCAGGTGTTAGCCACCTGGTGCTTTTTTATTGCTTTTTATCAGGCAATCTCGTCATTTCAGCCTAAAGGGTTTCGTATACTCTAAGGGAACAGCCTGTCACATCGTATGCGGCAGTTTACATCTTGCCATCCGCCCTTCTATTGCCCGATATTCAGGCTATGATGAGTGAATAACCTACAAGTTGTTTCAATAAAATCCTGAATGCAGTCTATAAAAACACTGCCGGAGGTGTGGCATGCTGGAGGTGGTTGATTTACGTGAGTCACTGGTTGCTTTAGTGAGTGTGCTGCAGCTGTTACTCGAGTTTATCTCGGTGGTCTGTGTAGTGATTGGTCTGGTCAAAACCTTAATGGTGCTGGTCCAGTTAAAATC
This sequence comes from Acinetobacter sp. YH12116, assembly GCF_013418895.1. Taxonomy (NCBI): domain Bacteria; kingdom Pseudomonadati; phylum Pseudomonadota; class Gammaproteobacteria; order Moraxellales; family Moraxellaceae; genus Acinetobacter; species Acinetobacter sp. YH12116. The sequence continues at coordinate 27,786 of NZ_VPBE01000021.1, forward strand.
CGGCCGCAGTGCGCGCTATTGTTTTGGCAATTGGCTGGCCACTGCGCTGGAGTTTCAGCTGGCCGCGGATATTCTGGCCACCACGGTCGATCCGGATATGGACAGCCTGATCAAACTGGCGATTATTGCGGTCATTCGGACCTTTTTAAACTACTTTTTAATGAAAGAGCTGGAACATCAACCCGGTACAGAGAAATAAAACTATTCAATCATCTGGTGGATGTTGATATGGTCAGCATCTGATTGGCAGCGCAGTCTGTCCGCACCCAGGATCAGGCCGAGGGTGCCTGATCATCCCCGACTCAACAGCATTAATTTAAAAGGTTAGCACTTTACGCTGCTGCCAGATCAGGCTGAGGCAAAGCAGCCCAATCAGCATGCAGAAGCTGATAATACCCACACTTAAGCCAAAATGGTCTGATAAATAGCCCACCGCAATAATCGGTACAATGGTGCCCAGATAGGCAATAAACAGATAACTGGACATAATTGCAGCGCGGTTGTGCGGCTGACTCATCTGGTGAATCAGGCCAAAGGCGCCCAATAAGCTCAAGCCATGCCCAATTCCGACCAGCACATCACTGACAAAGAACAGCGGGCTCCATTGCAGCGACATACACAGTCCCAGCAGAAGCAGGCTGCCGAGCAGCGCATAGAGCCCCCAGCGCAAGGCCGTGGCAGGCAGTACACTACGGGCAAAAAACTGGACGATGGCTGAAATAATTAAAATCGCAGAAATTGCTACACCACTGACCAGTGGTCCATGCCAAGGCAAAATATCCTGCACAAACGACGGCGACAGCGAAGCAAACAGACTAAAGCCGGCAAAGGCACAAAACGCAGCGAAACTGACCAGAAAAAAAGCAGCCTGATACGGCGCATCCGGGGTTTGCAATTTGGGATAAACCGAAAAGGGCTGCTGTTCAAAGGCAGGCTGTTTTAGCTTGAACAGGCCCAGCCCACAGAAAATGGCACTGACAATCACCGGAAGATAAGGCGTGACCAGCGGCTGCTCGGCAAACTGGGCAATTACACCGCCCAGAAATGGCCCTAAACCAAAGCCAATTGCGGTAATAATCGAGCTGAGCTGCGGCGCCAGCAGTTTATGGCTATCGGGCACTACATTCATCAGCCCCAGCATGGCAGAGGTGGTAATCAGTCCCGAAGCAATCCCAATAATAAAGCGGCCGAGGCCCAAATACAGCGCTGTCGGTGCCCAGGCTGACAGTATCAGTCCAACCGTGACCAGGGCAATACCGACCTGCAAGCTGCGGACAAAACCAAAGCGGTTACTGGTTCGTCCCAGAAACAGTAACGTAGCCAGACAGCCGAACATATAGGCCACAAACAGATAGGTAATATGACTCGGCAGCAGCTGCCACAGCTCCTGATACAAGGGATATAAAGGACTGGCCAGTGCGGTTCCAACGGTACCAATACACAGCGCCAGGCTGACCATTAAAAACGGCTGCCACGATTGAGCGTTTGACATGAGAGAATAAAAAAATACCTCAGCTTTTTGGCTCAGGTATCATGATATGAGAAAAGATCGTTTCAGTGTAAAGGCAGGAATTTTGTGGGTCAATCGAAAGATGGGCTTAGGTATAGCGTTTTAACAATTTTAAAAATTCATCCAGTTCGACTTCATTGACCTCGACCTCATCGCCAATGACATGATGGCGCAAATGCGATTCAATCAGCTCATTCATCAGCCCGTTAACCGCGCCTTTAATCGCAGCCACCTGCTGTAATACTTCGATACAGCTTTTTTCCGGATCATGAATGGACTGTTCCACCGCACTGATCTGACCTTGTAAACGCTTGATGCGATTTAAAACTTTTTTATCTGTATGTAAATGGCCCACACTTCACCTTAATTTCAAATATACTATGGGGGAGTATATTGGACGATTCTCCCCATGCAAAATCATGTTTCTCACCGTACCCATCACCATCAGTTTGATGAAGGCAATCCACTGGCCCAGAAGCGTATATTATATGCTGCGATATTAACCGGTGTCATGATGCTTTTAGAGATTATTGGCGGCTGGATTTTTAACTCGATGGCACTTCTGGCCGATGGTTGGCATATGAGCTCGCATATGCTGGCTTTGGGGCTGGCCTATGTGGCTTATCGGGCGGCGCGTCATTATGCCCAGGATGCCCGTTTTAGCTTTGGTACCTGGAAAATTGAGATTCTGGCCGGTTATAGCAGTGCGATTTTATTGCTGGTGGTGGCCGGTTTTATGGCGTTTCATTCGGTAGAACGCTTATTTTTCCCGGTTAATATTCATTATAACGAAGCCATTCCCATTGCGATTTTAGGCCTATTGGTCAACTTGATTTGTGCCTGGTTACTGCATGATGATGGTCACCATCACCATCACCATCACCATCACCATCACCATGAGTCGGGGCATGGACATGCGCATGCACATACAGCTGGAGCACATGATTTAAACCAGAAAGCTGCGTTTATGCATGTGGTGGCCGATGCTGTGACCTCCATTTTTGCGATTGTGGCCTTAATTGCCGGCAAGTTCTGGGGCTGGGATTTTCTTGATGCGGTACTGGGTATTGTGGGTTCGATTCTGGTGGCGCGCTGGGCCTGGGGCCTGATTCAGGAAACTGGACGCACCTTGATGGATGCCGAAATAGATCATCCGGTGGTGGAAGAAATTCGCGAGGTGATTGCCGAGCTGCCAGGAATGGTCAATATCACCGATCTGCATGTCTGGAAAGTCGGTCGTGACAAGTTTTCCTGTATTCTGGCCGTAGAAACTGAAGATGAATTAAATGCCGATCAAATCCGCACGGCCCTGTCAGTGCATGAGGAAATTGTGCATGTCTCAATTGAAATTAACTCGATTTATCCGGTTTATGTTCCACGTGAAACGTCGTTGTCTATGCTGTAGTGATTCGGTAAATTTCTCTGATAAAAGTGGAATCTTTGTCCCGATTTAAGATTAGAATCGGGCAAGGATTGATAAAGACAAGATTTCACTATGTTTAAACATGCATTCTTGCTGGCCGCGCTCGCGATGAGCTCAACGCTGGCACTGGCCAATGTCGACACGGTCAAAGCCAATTTAAAGCAGCAGCATCCAAACCTGGATATCCAGAATATTCAGGCCACTGAAATGCGCGGGATTTATAGCGGTTCAATGCAGGGTCAGGTGGTCTATCTGAATGAAGATGCCAAGCATATTCTGGCCGGTTCCATGATCCGTTTAAGCGACCAGCAGAATTTGACCAAAGCGCTGCTGGTACAACAAAACAGCATCGACTGGAAAAAACTGCCGCTACAAGATGCTTTAAAAACGGTTCGAGGGACGGGTAAACGTCAGCTGGCCATCTTTTCTGACCCAAATTGCCCGTATTGCAAACAGCTGGAAGTAGAGCTGAAAAAACTCAATGATGTCACCATTTACACCTTTATTTTACCGTTAAAGGCACAATCGGTACGCCCTTCACAGCAGGTGTATTGTGAAGCCAATCCGGCCCAGGCCTGGGAAGACCTGATTGCCAAAGGTCTTAGCCCGCGCACGAGCCAGTCCTGTGCCAATCCGATTCAGCGTAATCTGAAACTGGTGAAAAGCCTGGGATTAAACGGCACACCGGCCATTATTTTCTCGAATGGTTTTAAGGTGATGGGCGCCTACCCTGCTGCGCAGATCGAGCAGATTTTCAAGGAATTTGGACTCTAAGCTCAGATTGTTAAAAGTCAGATTTTAGACCATAAAAAAGCACCGGCGAATGAACGGTGCTTTTTTATTGATTTAAACGCGATGTGAGCGTTTGGAAATCATGTTATAGATAAACAGAATAATCAGCGCACCAATTACTGAGGCAATAAAGCCGGCAGCTGAGTTTTCATCATACAGACCGAGGAAGCGACCGCCGTAAGTGGCCAACAGAGAACCGGCTATCCCGAGTAAGGTGGTCATAATAAAGCCTGCTTTATCATCACCTGGATGGATGGCACGGGCGATAAGACCTGCAATAAAACCAATCACGATAGCCACAATAAGTGTCCACATCTCCTGTCTCCTTCTTGTTATGGTTTATCAAGTTGAGTTGTTGCTATTTGATTTATTTTTCAGGATTTTTGAGAGGACAAACAGTAGAGTCCTGCTACAGATTGTAGTTTTTTTGTCCGCTTTGTCGTAAAAAAAGTGGCTGAACGCCACTTTCTTTTGCGGTTGCTTACAGACCAATTTCACCAATAAACGGGATATGGCGATATTTCTGGTCATAGTCGAGGCCATAACCGACAATAAATTTGTCTTCTACTTCAAAGCCCAGGAATTTAACTTCCAGTTCAATTTCACGGCGTGACGGTTTGCTGACCAAGGTACACAGCTCAATCGAATTTGGTTCACGGGTTTGTAGAATTTCCAGTACTTTGCTCAGGGTATTGCCAGAGTCGATAATATCTTCTACCACCAGCACATCTTTGCCACGAATTTCGCCGTCGAGGTCTTTCAGGATTTTTACATCACGCGAAGACACAGTACTGCCGCCATAACTTGAAACGGTCATAAAGTCCAGTTCATGCGGTTTTTCAATGGTCCGGCATAAATCGGCCATAAACAGCACAGAACCGCGCAGTAAACCGATTAATACCAGTTCCTTGTCACTGTTGGCGTAGTGCGCATTAATCTGTTTACCAAGTTCTTGAACTTTCGCATGAATTTCTTCAGCAGAAATCAATACTTTCATATCAACGGTCATGGGTAGATCCCTAAAAGAGCAAAAAATAAAAAAGGTGTTGACCTGCAACACCCCAAAATATGCCTTAATTTTAATACATCTTGCGGTCAGATGCATCCTCTTTGCTGTCTAAAAAAACAGCATTTTTGACCGGGTGGTCTCTTTTCAGCAATAAGGCCAGACCAATCAGCGTGAGCGCCACCCGCCATTTCGGTTGCGCCCGGCGTATAGGTTTAGTCGCGGACATAGGCACATTGTCCATAAATATAGGTGGCCTGAATATTACGTTCATCGCCCATGGTCATGAGCGCAAACAGGCTGTCTTCCAGGCCTTTGCTGTGCTGCTGGCGCAGGGCCTGCAAGGCGGTAGCGTTTAAATCCAGCACAATAAAATCAGCTTCTTTACCGATATTGAAATTGCCGAGCTTGTCATTCAGATCCAGTGCTTTGGCACCGCCTAAAGTGGCATGATACAGCGCTTCATAGGCCGACAGGTTTTGCTCAAGTAGCTGCTGGACTTTATAGGCTTCGCTAATGGTGCGCAGCTGGCTAAACGAGGTCCCTGCCCCGATGTCGGTGCCCAGGCCCATTTTGACCTGTTTCTGCCAGGTCTGATGAATCGGGAACAGGCCACTGCCCAGGAACAGGTTGGAGGTCGGACAAAAGGCAATCGCGGAATCGGTCTGGTGCATACAGTCCCACTCCTGCTCTTCCAGATGCACACAATGCGCAAATACCGAACGTGAACCGGTCAGCCCATAATGATGATAGACATCTAAATAGCCTTTTTGCTCCGGGAACAGGCTTTTGACCCAGGCAATTTCATTTTTGTTTTCACTTAAATGGGTATGTAAATACACATCCGGATATTCAGCTTTCAGCTGCTGCGCTTTTTCCAGTTGTGCCGGCGTTGAGGTCGGCGCAAAACGCGGGGTAATCGCATATAAATTACGGCCTTTTCCATGCCACTTTTCAATCAGTGCTTTAGATTCCTGATAGGCGCGTTCTGGCGTGTCACAGAGTTCCTCGGGTGCATGACGGTCCATCAGCACTTTACCAGCAATCAGGCGCATCTGGTGCTGTTCTGCGGCTTCAAAAAGGGCATCGACAGATTCAGGATGCACGGTACAGAACACCAGTGCCGTGGTGGTGCCATTTTTCAGCAGTTCCTGCACAAAAAATGCAGCAATCTTGTCAGCATAGCTTTTATCAGCAAACTGCATTTCGGTTGGAAAGGTATAGGTATTCAGCCATTCCAGCAGCTGGGTGCCATAGGCGCCCACCATTTCGGTTTGTGGGAAATGAATATGGGTATCAATGAAGCCGGGTATAATCAGCTGATCGGGATAATGCTGCACCGAAACACCGGCCGGAATATGCACCTGCCCCTCTTCCCAGGGACCAAACCAGTGAATTTTCCCGTGTTGGGTAATTAATAAACCATCTTCTACATAGCGCACTTGGTCGTGAATATCACGCGCTTGAGCAACTGTATTCTGAATATCGAGGAAGCGGCCGCGAATTGCCGTCGTTGCAATGACAGAAGACATGAAAAACCTGCACTTGTTTAATTTTTTCGGTTGATTGTAGCTGAAAAGCGCTGCCCTGTATGGAAAATCCAACATTCAGTCACAGACATTGGGTGTCATGCAAAACTGTTGCCAGTTTGGGTGAAATACAAGATGTCCACTGGGTCAACTCTAAAATATTCAGTTAAATCGAGTACTTATACGCTGATATTTAAGAGTAATCCCTGAATATGGAAAATAAAAAAAGCCCGTATGCAACGGGCTTTTTGATCAATCAGTCCACTTTAGAGCGTGGTTTCATGATGCTTGCGGCTGTGACGAATCGACAGCCAGGCGGTAATTGCCAGCACAATCACAATAAAGCTTAGGGAAATCCAGATTGGCATGTGGAACACATCCAGCATCAGCATCTTGAAGCCAATGAACACCAGAATAATTCCCAGCCCATACGGCAGATAATGCATTTTGGTGGCTGCACCGGCCAGCAGGAAGAACATGGCGCGTAAGCCTAAAATCGCCATCAGGTTGGCGGTCAAGACAATAAAGGGATCACTGGTCACGGCGAAAATTGCAGGAATTGAATCCACAGCAAAAATCACATCGGAGGCTTCAACCAGAATCAGCACCAGAAAGAGTGGCGTGGCCCAGAGTAAGCCCTCTTTACGTACAAAGAAGCGGCTGCCTTCCAGCTGCGGGGTAATCCGCATATGTTTGCGTAACCATTTCAGGATCGCCATATCTTCGATATTGCTGTCTTCATCGTCCTGTCCACGCAGGAATTTAAAGCCGGTATAGACCAGGAAGGCACCGAACAGATACAGAATCCAGGAGAATTCCTGCACAAACCAGGCGCCAATAAAAATAAAGATGGTACGCAGCACAATAGCGCCCAAAACGCCATACAGCAGGATTTTACGTTGTAACGCTGGTGGAATGGCAAAGGCAGCAAAAATCATCAGCCAGACAAAGACGTTATCAATGGCCAGTGATTTTTCCAGTAAATAACCGGCCAGATATTCCATCACCTTGGTATTGGCGACATCCAGTCCGGCAGTCTGATTCAGATACAGCCATAGGCCACCACCAAACAGCATGGCCACGCTGACCCAGGCGATACTCCAGTAAGCGGCGGTACGCACCTGGACGGTCTGGCCTTCTTTTTGTTTAAAGCCCAGAAAGTCGATGGCGAGCATGACCATAACAATCGCAAAAAAGGCCAGATACAGCCAGATATTGCCGATAGATTCCATACAATCTCCACATCCGACAATTGGCCATAAAAAAACCTTGACCCGTTGCCAGATGAAATAAAAACATCCATAACAACGTGATCAAGGTCTTGCCTACATTGCCCTGCCTGTGCAGATTCAATGCTCAGATACCGACTTTTTGCAAAGTGTAATGACGATAGTCTGACAGGTTAAAACCAGTGAGTTTCATCTGGCTTTTAACGCTTGGAGGAGGCTACTCCCCTTGTTCAACAATTCTGTGTTGGGGGAATGCCCCAAAGTCGACAGAGAATTGCATATTTTTAAGTAAAGTGCAAATGGTCGAATGTAAATGAGCGCGTGCTACAGTGTATTCCTCGTCAAGAAAAAAGCGACTGTATGCAATTGTTTCAACATGCAGTGAAAATGTTAGATTACAGATCAGATGCTATATTTTTTTCTGCAGAAAGCAGATACTCAAAATTCAGATGGGAGGATATGATAAAAATGATGGTGCAACACGAAAACAATGACAGCAAAGGGGCCTTTTTTGTTGAAGCCAATGGCGAGCGTCTGGCTGAGATGACCTATTCACGTGCTGGCGAAGATAAAATCATTATTGACCATACCACGGTCAGTGAACAGTTACGTGGTCAGGGTGTGGGACGTCACTTAGTTGAAGCTGCGGTCAATTATGCCCGCGAACAGCAGATCAAGATTATACCGCTCTGCCCTTATGCCAAAGCGGCTTTTGAAAAAGACCCGTCGATTCAGGATGTACTTCAACCCTAATTCATCAGATGACACATAAACTTTAAGGCAGGACAGCAATGGATATTCAACATCAAGAGGCAAAACGTGGCGGTGCATTTTTTATTGAACGGGATGGACAGCGGATTGCTGAAATCACCTATCAATGGCAGGACGCACATAAAATTGTCGCCGACCATACCTGGGTAGATGATTCATTGCGTGGCCAAGGCATTGCTCGTCAATTACTGGATGTACTGGTCGAGTTTGCCCGGGAAAAAAAGCTCAAGATTGTACCGGTCTGTTCTTATGTTGAAGTCATGTTTCGACGTGAGCCCAGCCTGGCCGATGTCGCCGCTTAAATCTGGCACTTGAACCTGCAGCTGACTTTGTAATGCCAGCTGAAATATAAAAACCACGAGCATGCACTCGTGGTTTTTGATTGCCGATAAAGACCTTAGCTGTAATCAATGATCACTTTCAGGGCTTTTTCATCTGAAGCGTGTTTAAATACCTCATAAGCCTTTTCAAACTGGTCAAATGTAAAATGATGGGTGGCCAGACGTTCCATCGGCAGTTTGCCGGCACAGCAGCTTTTGAGCAGCATGCCGGTGGTATTGGCATTGACCAGACCGGTGGTAATGGTCAGGTTTTTAATCCAGAGTTTATTTAACTCAAAATTCACCGATTTGCCGTGTACTCCGACGTTGGCCAGATGACCACCCTCTTTGACGATATGCTGGCAAATATTCCAGGTGGCTTCTACCCCCACGGCTTCCATGGCGCAATCGACCCCGCGGCCATCGGTAATCTCCAGAATGCGCTGAATGGCATCTTCTTTGGCCGAGTTAATGGTATGGGTCGCGCCAAGTTCTTTGGCCATGGCCAAGCGGTTATCATCCATATCTACCGCAATAATCTGCGCTGGAGAATAGAATTGTGCAGTCAGCAGACAGCCCATCCCAATCGGGCCGGTACCAATAATGGCAATGGTATCGCCGGGTTTGACATTGCCATATTGCACGCCAATTTCATGCGAAGTCGGCAACCCATCTGATAAAAATACCGCGACCTCTTCATTCAGTCCTTCTGGCAGCGGATAAAGCGAGGTATCAGCAAATGGGGTGCGTACATATTCGGCATGGGTGCCGTCAATCATATAACCCATGATCCAGCCGCCTTCATTACGGCAGTGTGCATAGAGCTGTTTCTGGCAGTTTTCACAGGTACCGCAGCGGCTGACGCAGGAAATAATCACCCGGTCGCCCGGTTTGAAATTTTTGACTGCCGTACCGACCTCTTCAACAATCCCGATGCCTTCATGGCCGAGAATACGGCCATCAAACTGGCCGGTTTTTTCGATTGCGGTGCTTTCAAATTCCGGGTTTTTGCCTTTCCAGATACCAAGGTCGGTACCGCAAATCGTTGACTTGGTCACGCGGATGATGGCATCAGTGGGTTGCAGAATCTGGGGACGTGGACGCTGTTCAAAACGGATATCATTGGCGCCATGATAAACCATGGCTTGCATTGTCTGGGACATGGTGGTCATCCTCTTGTTGTGCTTATTGTGGGACAGCCTGCGCCTTTTCACCTCATCAGGAACCGTTATAGCACAGGATGTGATCGTTCTAACTTAACAGGAGTTGATGACAAGTTCATCTCTAAAAAACCGTTTTTATTCATATATTTATATTTATTTTAATCTATTGAATTGTATGACAATAAAACAGGGCTGCAGTATTCTAACTACAGCCCCGTTGAATGATGTTTCAGGTCAATAAACGTGCTTAAGCCGATTTTAATGCGCTTAATAATTTCTGGTGCAGACCACCAAAACCGCCATTAGACATGATCACCACCGCATCGCCCTCGCCTGCTTCCTGGCTGACGGTATGAATAATGTCATCCAGCGTCCGGGCAATTTTGGCCTTGTTTGGTGCCGCAGCCACCACCGGTTGTAAATCCCAGTCCAGTCCTTCCGGTTGATACCAGATTACTTCATCGGCCAGACGCGCTGAATGTGCCAGTCCATCTTTATGGCTGCCCATACGCATGGTATTGGAACGAGGCTCAATAATCGCCCACAGTTTACGTTCACCTAAACGTTTGCGAGCGCCTTCCAGGGTGGTGTCAATTGCCGTCGGATGATGGGCAAAGTCATCATAGACCTCAATGCCGCGTACGGTATCGAGCAGTTCCATACGGCGTTTTACCCCGCCGAAATTGGACAAGGCCGCACAGGCCGTTTCAATCGATACACCAACATGCGCCGCCGCGGCAATGGTTGCCAGGGCATTGGCCACTGAATGCTGGCCGGTCATGTTCCAGCAGACTTCGCCCTGAACCACACCATCTTGCAGCACTTTAAAATGTGAGCCATCGGCCTGTAACTGCTCGGCAGATAGCGCGGCCTGGGCATGTGCAGTCAGTGAGGTGCGGACCACCGGTGTCCAGCAGCCCATTTCCAGCACTTCATCAATATGGGTTTCGGTAACCGGTGCAATAATGCAGCCTTCACTTGGAATGGTACGCACCAGATGATGGAACTGTTTTTGAATCGCCGCCAGATCATCAAAGATATCGGCATGGTCAAACTCCAGGTTATTTAAAATGGCAGTTTTCGGATGGTAATGCACGAACTTGGAACGCTTGTCAAAGAAAGCAGAATCGTATTCATCGGCTTCGACACAGAAGTATTTGCCACCACCTAAACGCGCGCTTTCTTTAAAGCCAAGCGGAACGCCGCCAATCAAAAAGCCCGGTTCCAGACCGGCCTGATCCAGCACCCAGGCCAGCATGGTGGTGGTGGTGGTTTTACCATGGGTGCCGGCCACGCCCAGAACATGCTTGCCTTGCAGCACATGATCGGCCAGGAATTGTGGACCTGAAACATAAGGCAGACCGGCATTGAGCATATATTCCACCGCATCAATACCACGTTTCATGGCATTACCGACAATCACCAAGTCCGGATGCGGCTGTAAATGGCTGCGGTCATAGCCCTGCATTAAGGTAATGCCTGCATTTTCCAGTTGGGTCGACATCGGCGGATAAACATTCTGGTCGGAACCGGTCACGGTATGTCCCAGATCACGCGCCAACAAGGCCAGAGAGCCCATAAAAGTGCCACAAATACCCAAAATATGCAGATGCATCCGCTGTTACTCCACTGCGTGTAGGACCGTACCATTCTTGTTGATGGCCTGGTCATGATGTATTGAATTGTCAGCAACGATAGCAAGGCTGTTTCGGAAAAGATAGTCATTCTTGTAGGGATTCGTTGACTGGAATCCGAAAAAATCAGGCATTTTCCAGGTGGATGCTGACCGTGAAAAAAATCCGCACGGCTGCACTGCTTTTTTGGCCTGAAACCGTACAATAGGCTGACATTTTCTGGATACTGCCGCCTATGTCCTTCCCTTTACTGCTGTTAATTATTTCCAACTGTTTTATGACTTTGGCCTGGTATGGACATCTGAAATTTTTGCATGGCGCGCCGCTGTGGCAGGCCATTTTGTTTGGCTGGATGATTGCCCTGCTCGAATACGCCTTTATGATTCCGGCCACGCGCTTACTGGCCCAGCATGGCTGGTCACTTGGGCAAATGAAAATTACCCAGGAAGTGGTGACCCTGCTGGTCTTTGTGCCGTTTATGCTGTATCTGTTCAAGCAGCCGTTTAAACTGGATTATCTCTGGGCTGGTCTGTGCCTACTCGGTTGTGTTTACTTCGTTTTTCGCAGTAGCTAAAGTTATTCTGGTTGTGGCAGATGTGGAAAAAGTGCGGCGAAATCTGCTTGAATCAGCGCCCGTTCTGGTGCGAAATCAAAGTGATGTAAACAGCGTTGTAGCACCTGCATCGCCATCTGCGTGGCCGCCTGTCTGAGTTCCGGTTCCGGCACATTCTGCGCAATCATCGACAGGCATTTCAGCAGGCGCTGATTTAACTCCAGATTCTGGGCACAATCGCGGGCCAGCGGCATAAAGCTGCCATAAATCAGGTCTTGCAGATCAAAGCACTCAATACTGAGATGCGGATAATCACAGCGCGTCGCCTCCGGGTCCGGGCGACTGTCAATCAGAATCCGGGTCAGCGCATTCAGCGCGCTAATGCCAGAACCGACATCATTAATTGCACTCGACATGGCTTTTTGCCCGACCTCACTCATCACCAGCAGACAAAAACGCGGATCCTGTAGAAAACTGCGATTGGTTTCAATAATCAGATGCTGCAGAATCTGATCGCGGATCTGCTGTTGCTGTTCTTCGGACAGCGCCTGCGGGCTATAGACCTCGACCAGCGCAGTCATCGGATCTAAAAATTTTCCCGGCATAGATGGCAGATGTAAATGCAGTTGCTGCTGCGCGGCAATCTGCTCCAGTCCGGCCAGATCGACATGGTTAAAATAGCCGGTTGTGCTGCTATAGACGCAAAAGCTGGGCGTAAAAGCAGGCTTCTGCCCTGTTGCCCCCAAGTCCGGTTGATGCCGGAACTGGCCCAAGGCCTTTTTGGCCGCAGTTTCAATCTTGTCGATGGTGGTGGTTAAATTGCCGAGTTTAGACAGGGTTTGTACCCAATGAATCAGGGTGTAAATCAGGTACATCAACACCAGAATAGTACTGATAAACAACACAAAACGTCCCGATGGACCGTAGTACTCCAGCCCCAGGGCAATTTTGGCAATCACTGCATAAATAAAGGCGGAAATAAAACTGGAAATGGCCAGCCGGGTGTTGTCATCGCTCATCATCAAGCTATAGGCACGTGGTGTGCCGCTGCTTGAAGCCGAAGCAAAAGCTGCCACCATAATCGACAATGAGAAGGTCGTCACTGCCAGCATGCTGGAGGCAATAATATCCAGCAAGCTGCCCAAGGTGTCGATGCTGATATTCGGTACCGTACTGGCCGGAATAAAATACTGGCTGGCGATGGCAAATAATGAAAAAAATGTCGCAAAGATGGCACCCAGCGCCGGCATCAGCCATAAGTTTTCTGAAGGGTTTTGTAGCCAGATTTTAAGTTTGAACCACATGGAAACTGCCCTGAAAATATCTTTAATCTAATCTTAAGTTATTCATTACAAAAAGCTTTATCTTGATAGTTATAGCGTTTTTTTCACCGCTGTATGTCCTCTTTTTGTATTTTTGGCCTATTGCCATCATTGTATTTTCTTCAGTTTTACAAACAGATAATTTTAATCTTTATTCTTGCGCCGAACTTTAGCCAGCCGGTTTTTCAGTCTATAATACGGAGCTTATTCATTAAAGCTTGGCTCTCGTCGAGATTTATCTTTTTTCACTTAGTCTCTGGAACATTAGCAATGAATGCGGCCGCAGCACAAGACGCTCCTCTCGTTGGAATTATTATGGGTTCTCAATCTGATTGGGCAACTCTCGAACACACTGCCAATATGCTCAAGCAGCTTGGTGTCCCATTTGAAGCGGAAGTGGTTTCTGCGCACCGTACCCCAGACCGTTTATTCGAATATGCCGAAACTGCGCGTGATCGTGGTATTCAGGTGATTATTGCCGGTGCGGGTGGCGCTGCCCATTTACCGGGCATGTGCGCAGCCAAGACTGATCTTCCAGTGCTGGGTGTGCCGGTTAAATCTTCTATTTTAAATGGTGTCGATTCACTGCTGTCGATTGTACAAATGCCGGCCGGAATTGCGGTGGGTACCTTGGCAATTGGTCCGGCCGGTGCCACCAATGCTGCCATTATGGCTGCCCAGATTCTGGGTTTAACGCGTCCAGAGATTGCGAAAAATGTCGCTGATTTCCGTGCAGCGCAAACCGATAAAGTGGCCAGCAACAATATTCCGGGTCAGGCGTAATACGGGACATTCCTTATGAATAAAACCATTGGTATTTTTGGTGGTGGGCAGCTTGGTCGTATGATGGCGCAAGCCGCGTTACCACTCAATATTCAATGTACTTTCTTTGAAGCCAGTGCAGATTGCCCTTCTGCGGCTTTAGGTACGGTCTATTCAAACGCAGCTGAACACGGTTTGCAGGATTTTATCCAGAGTGCAGATGTATTTAGCCTGGAATTTGAAAATACCCCGCTGGCTGATGTCGATGTCTTGACCCAAAGTAAAGCGTTGCATCCGCCGCGTCAGGCGCTGGCGATTGCGCAAAACCGTCTGCAGGAAAAAGCCTTATTTGATGCACTGCAGATTCCGGTGGCGCCGTATAAGGCGGTTGATTCGCTGGACAGTTTACAGGCGGCGGTAGCTGAATTAGGTCTGCCGATTGTACTGAAAACCGCAACTGGCGGTTATGATGGTAAAGGTCAGTTTGTGCTGCGTAGTGCTGATCAGATTGATCAGGCCTGGGCAGAACTCGGCCCTGCCGGCTTGCTGATTGCAGAAAGTTTTGTCACCTTCTCGCGTGAAGTATCAATTATTGCGGTACGTGGCCAAAATGGCGATGTGAAAACCTGGCCATTGGCTGAAAACCATCACCATCACGGGATTTTGTCGCACTCGATTGTACCGGCACCGAACAGCACTGACTTGCAACCGGTGGCGCAAGACTATATTACACGTTTGCTGAATCATCTGAACTATGTTGGTGTGTTGACACTAGAACTATTTGTCACTGAAAAAGGCCTGTATGCCAATGAAATGGCACCACGCGTGCATAATTCAGGGCACTGGTCGATTGAAGGCGCAGTCTGTTCACAGTTTGAAAACCATGTCCGTGCAGTGGCTGGTTTGCCGCTCGGTTCGACTGAGGTGGTGCGCCCGACAGTGATGGTGAATATTATTGGTCAGCATCCAAAGTCGGAAGATGTGTTGGCGTTAAATGGTGCACATCTGCATTTGTACAATAAAACTGAACGCGAAGGCCGTAAAATCGGGCATATTACCCTAATGCCAAACGACAGTCGCGAACTGACGTCACTCTGCCGTCAGCTGGCGAAAATTTTGCCAAATCCGCTGGCCTTGAGTGAAGATATGAGCATTTAACTGCAGATTCGTTTATGAAAACAGCGGTCCCTCAGCGGGCCGCTTTTTTTATGCCAGAAATTCGGGCAAGATTGCGCTCTTTTTTCGCCAGCTGCCATTGGTCGGCTGGTTCAACAACAGGCTTGATTGCTTCAGTCCAGATCTTTTATAACTATAAATGGCTAAAAAATAAACATAAATACAGAGCATCTGAAAAAATTAAAAATGAATTCAAACACAGATTTTATTTTAAATTTAAATCTGAATATGCAGTTTGAATTTAAAATATCCGCTGAACTTTAAATTCAAAATTATGAATTCAAATCTGTTTGTAGTTTTAAATTTAAAATTTGAATTTAAAACCTGCGAAATAAATTCAAAAACTGCAATTTAAATTTAAAAAGTACAGATTTACGGTCCGGTGGATGGGTTTTGTGGATAAGTTTTCCTGAAATAAATTTAAAAATGATGATTTAAATTTAAAACCAGCGCTGTTTTGCAGGTGTGGATAACTTTACTGGTTGAAGTCTGAAAAAATGAATTTAAAAGAATGAATTTAAATTTAAAAAATAAGAAAACCTAGATTTGAATTTAAAAATACTCAAGATTAGATCTGTGGATAAAATTTTTTAAATTCAAAACTGAAATATGAATTTAAAATGAAGCAAAATAAATTTAAATTTACGTTTTTACCCTGTCATTTTATGGCCCAGCTGTTATGGTAAAACCAGTTTTAAATTCAAATGACATAAGGGATAGTATGCATCGCTTTGCTTTTGTTTTCGGATCTTTGGCATTGGCTGCATCTCAGCTACATGCAGAACTGATTATTAACGGTCAGCCGGTCACCACCACGGCGCCGGTGCCAAGCACCATCCAGCCTCAAAATAATTTCCAGGCCTGTCTGGCCAATTTACGCGGTCAGGCCATGGCCAAGGGCGTCAGTGGCAGTACTTATGACCGCTATACCCAAAATTTAACGCCAGATTATTCCGTGATTGAACGCCTGAATTATCAGCCGGAATTTTCGACGCCAATCTGGGATTATCTTTCCGGTCTGGTCGATGAAGAACGCGTACAACTGGGCCAGCAAAAACTGGCCGAGCACCGTGAGGTACTGAACCGGGTTGCAGCAGCTTATGGTGTACCGCCAGAAACCGTGGTCGCGGTATGGGGTGTAGAAAGTAATTTTGGTGATATTTCTGGCCGTTATCCGTTATTGCAGGCTTTAGGTACTTTAAGCTGTGAAGGCCGTCGTCAGAGTTATTTCCGCGGCGAATTCTTTGCCGCCATGCGTATTTTACAACGCGGCGATGTGCGTGAAGATCAGCTCAGAGGCTCATGGGCCGGGGCATTTGGTCATACCCAGTTTATGCCATCGACCTATGAAGAACTGGCAGTGGATTTTGATGGTGATGGCCGCCGTGATCTGGTCTCAAGCACCACTGATGCCTTGGCATCAACCGCCAATTTCCTGAAAAAACGTGGCTGGCAAAGCGGACAGCCGTGGGGCTTTGAAGTGAAATTGCCCGCAGGCATGTCAGTCAGTGGAGAAGGGCGCCGCAATAAAAAATCCTTAAGCAGCTGGGTCAATCGTGGGCTAGTACGAGCCGATGGCAGTGCCTTGATTCAGGGCAATCTTTCAGGCAGCAGTCAGGCCGGTTTGCTGACACCGGCAGGCGGCAATGGCCCGGCTTTCTTGGTGTTTAAAAACTTTGATGCCATTTACAGTTATAACGCCGCGGAAAGTTATGCCTTGGCCATTGCGCATTTATCCGACCGTTTACAGGGCAAAGGCCCGTTTGTGACGGCATGGCCTACCGATGATCCGGGCACTTCACGCGCAGAACGTCGTGAAATCCAGCAGTTTTTATTAAATCGCGGTCATGATATTGGTGCGGTAGATGGCCTGATTGGTGATAAAACCCGTCAGGCGATTCGTCAGGAACAGATCCGCCTGGGCTTAAGTCCCACCGGGCGTGCCGGACAGCAGGTGTTACGCGCTTTTCGTAATGAAAATGCCAAACTGATGATGCTGCAATAAATAAATATGCAATAAAAAGGGCGCCTTATGGCCACTGCTGTCCCATAGTTTGCTTTAAATAAAAAAACCTGAGTCCTAACAGTTAAAATATGAGTGCAAACAAACACTTTAACGACCAGGATTCAGGTTTTGTCACATCAGAATACCGTATTTCATGAGCTAATTAAACCTGTTGTGCGACAGGATTTTGAACAACTTGCTAAAGTACACCATGTTGGACAGAA
>NZ_VPBE01000022.1:0-40453 GCF_013418895.1 Acinetobacter sp. YH12116
GAGCCATGATCAAACTCTTCAGTTAAAATCATTTCGAACTTTATAAGTAAAGTTCTTAAACTTGGCTCATCAATTTTCTGACTTAAATTTCGCTCAAATAAACTTCGAGTAATTTAAACCAATCAATCAATGAAAATAATTTCGATTAATCAACCAGTAAAAATCCACACAAGTTGTTCTTCATAATCTCTTAATGATCTTCTCGATGCTTCGTCAGCATCAAGCTAGGTCGGCTATATTACTCTCTATTTTTAGAAAGTCAACACGAAATGTTGATTTTATTTCTAAACTTACCACCTAAACCAGAACCCAACCATTTTAGCTAAATCCTTGTTTATCAACAAGTTTTTATCAACATCACCGCCGATGGATGTGCATTATAGAGCAAATAAAACCTGACGCAACCCCTATTTTTAATTATTCTGGGAAATATATTTTAACTGTATTTTTTATGATCAATTTCAGGTTTTTTAGTTTATTTTTTATCCTTTTCTTTCATTTTTATTTTAGTTAGACTGCGGCCATAATTTTATTTTTAATTTTTTATAAAAATGCCTTCTCTCTCCTTACACAAAACACTGTGTTTTTTGCTGTGTTTATGTTTGCACCCTGCCCATGCCAATAGCCCAACCGCTGGTGCACCCCAAATGGTGTATGCCATTTTAAGTTATGCCAAATGGGAGCAAAACACGCCGAATATTTGTATTGTGAATAATCCTGTACTGGCACAACAATTTAAAAGCCAGCGTAGCGCACAGCATGTTTATAAAATCAGCCCACTACAATTAGACGATTTAAAACAGACCAGTTGTCAGGCCATTGTCTTTTCTAACTTAAGCCCGCGTGAAGAACAGAATATTCTGAACAGTACAGTGCGTTATCCCGCCTTAAGCATTAGCACCATCAATTCAGCCTGTGAGCTGGGCAGCGTCTTTTGCCTTTACCAGAAGAAAAATCCGCAGTATTCATTTAGGGTGAATATGCAAAGTCTGACGCAATCGCAGGTACATATTGACCCCCGGGTATTATTACTGGGTAAAAACGGGGGCCTAAAGCATGAATAAGCCCAAAGCAGTATCGCTACGACGTATTTTCCGTTCCTACCAGCTGGTGATTTTTATTCTGACCTTTGGTTTATGCCTAGGTATTTTTTGTGTGGTGTCTAATTACACCCTGGAAGTCATGCCAAACAGAGTTTGAGTATTTTATCCGGTTCTCGGGCAGAGCGGATTCAGCCCGCTGTGGTCTTTCATGACACCTATACAATTCAGAAGATTCTGGCTGAATATGCCGAGCAATATCCGATTCATTCGATTCAAGTCATCGCAACCAATGGTGAGGTCCTGTCGACCATTCATCATCATCAAAATGCGTTACCGTTTATTCAGTATTTACTGGACTGGCTGTATTTTCGTGAGCCAGTGACAGTCGAGATTCAGCATCAGCAGCAAAACTTTGGACAACTGGTGGTCTATGGCAATGCCTCCACCCATGTCAGTTTTTTCTATACCATTCTACTGGCGCTGACCATTAGCTTTATTTTACTGCTGGCCTTACTGTTCTGGTCGGCAAATGCGGTTTACCGACATTTGATGAAAGCGGTCAATCCACTGGTACAGACCACCCAGACCATCAGCACCAATAAAAATTATCAGCTACGCCTGCCCTCGTCTGAAATTTCTGAGTTTCAGGAAATTAATCGCGTGGTAAATGAACTGCTGGACAAAATTGAAGCCTCAACCCGGGCCCTGCAACATGAAAATCATCAATTGTCGCATCAGGCCCGTCATGATGGACTGACCCAACTTCCTAATCGTGAATATTTCCATCAAATGCTGGCACAGAGTTTTGCCCAAGGTACGCAAGACAGCATTGCCCTGCTGTTTATTGATAACGATAACTTTAAAGAAATTAATGATCGCCACGGCCATGCCGCCGGTGATGCCGTGCTGCTGGAAATGGCCAAACGCTTGCGCCAAGCGTTAAACCAGCATGATTTTGTGTCCCGCCTCGGTGGTGATGAGTTCGCAATTATTGTAAAAAATATTGAAGATCATCATGATTTAATTAGAATAAGTGAAAATTTACTCCACTGCTGTCGCCAGCCTTTAATTTTTAATCATCATCCTATTTATTTCAGTTTTAGTATTGGTATCGCACTCGCGCAGTCAGCATCATCTCCTGAAATGCTGATCAATAATGCAGATATGGCCATGTATAAGGCCAAGCAGCTCGCACAACACTGGTACATTTTTGCAGAGCACGGGCGCATGGCCAAAGGTTAGTTTATTCATGTTAAAACATATTTTTAAAACTGCTTGTCTGCTGCTTGCACTGACTACCCTCAGTGCCTGCATGAGTCTGGGGGAGCTCAATTACAAACAGGCCCGCATGCTCAAGCAGGAAGGTTTTAGCCTGACCAGCGAGGGCTGGAGCTTAGGCCTACCAGAAAAACTGCTGTTCGGTTTTGATCAGGCCGAGATCCAGGCGCATAACCAGCAAGCCTTACAGCAACTCTCGAGCAAGTTACTGAAATATAAACTAGATAAAGTCAAAATTATTGGACATAGCGATAATGTCGGTGACCTGGCCTATAACCTGAAGTTGTCCGGAGAACGCGCTGAAAATGTCGCACAGATTTTTATGCAACAAGGCTTTCGACCAGTAAATTTACAGGTGATTCCTCGCGGTGCAGAACAACCACTGGTACCAAACACCTCTCCTGAAAACCGGGCGATGAACCGTCGTGTAAATGTGGTAATTGTGCCTTAAGTATTTTGCTACTTTGTAGAACTAGCCTCTTGCAGAGGCTTTTTTTATGGAGAGATTTTATCAGCAGACTTAAATTTCAGGCATAAAAAAACCGCTTAACGCGGCATCTTTTATCTTTCAACTTTAGGGAAATTGGTCGGAGCAGTAGGATTCGAACCTACGACCCCCTGGTCCCAAACCAGGTGCACTACCAGGCTGTGCTATGCTCCGATTTTCAACTTTAAAAGTTGGGGTGAATGACGGGATTCGAACCCGCGACAACTGGAATCACAATCCAGGGCTCTACCAACTGAGCTACATCCACCATCAATTAGTTCTACAATACCAAGCCACCAAAATGGCGCGCCTGACAGGATTCGAACCTGTGACCATCCGCTTAGAAGGCGGATGCTCTATCCAACTGAGCTACAAGCGCTTAACCGATGATACCAAAAACACATCGTTGCCTTGAGAAATTGGTCGGAGCAGTAGGAT
This sequence comes from Acinetobacter sp. YH12116, assembly GCF_013418895.1. NCBI lineage: Bacteria > Pseudomonadati > Pseudomonadota > Gammaproteobacteria > Moraxellales > Moraxellaceae > Acinetobacter > Acinetobacter sp. YH12116. Next base: position 3,247 of record NZ_VPBE01000022.1, read on the forward strand.
TCGAACCTACGACCCCCTGGTCCCAAACCAGGTGCACTACCAGGCTGTGCTATGCTCCGTTTCATCTCAGCTTTTCGTGTATCGCACATCGTGCGGTACGGTGTGCATTCTAGGCGCGACGCCCGTGGACGTCAACACCTATCTTTAAAAAAATATGAAAAATCTCTTCAACCGCTTATTTATCAAGCATTTTAGACATTTTTCAATCAATTTTTAGCGTTTTAGCTGCGCACTGAAGTTTAACATGCGATCAAGCGGTAATTTAGCGCGTTCTGCCAGCGCCGGATCAACAAAAATTTCCTGATCCCCCTGCTGTAAAACCTGCAAAATGCCATCCAGTTCGTTCATGGCCATCCACGGGCAATGCGCGCATGAGCGACAGGTCGCGCCTTCACCGGCGGTCGGCGCTTCTACCAGAATCTTGTTCGGTACCGCCTGCTGCATTTTGTAGAAAATCCCGCGGTCGGTTGCCACAATTAAACGCTCATGTGGCAAAGTCTGGGCAGCCTTGATTAGTTGTGAGGTACTGCCGACTGCATCAGCAATATCCACCACCGATTCTGGTGATTCTGGATGCACCAGCACCGCTGCATCCGGATAAAGCGCTTTCATTTGTGCAATCCCGCGGGCACGGAATTCTTCATGCACGATACAGGCACCATCCCAGAGTAGCATATCTGCGCCCGTTTTTTTCTGGATATAACGCCCCAAATGCTGATCCGGTGCCCAGATAATTTTTTCACCCAGGCTATCGAGATGCTCGACAATTTCAACCGCACAGCTTGAGGTTACCACCCAGTCGGCACGGGCTTTCACAGCAGCCGAGGTGTTGGCATACACCACTACGGTATGATCAGGATGGGCATCGCAGAATTGGGTAAATTCATCTACCGGGCAGCCCAGGTCGAGTGAACAGGTGGCTTCCAGCGTCGGCATCAGCACTGTTTTCTCAGGTGACAGGATTTTGGCGGTTTCGCCCATAAATTTCACCCCGGCCACCACCAAGGTTGACGCTGCATGATCACGACCAAAACGTGCCATTTCCAGTGAATCCGATACACAACCACCCGTCAGCTCTGCCAGCTCTTGCACTTCAGGATCGCAATAATAGTGTGCCACCAGTACTGCATCACGTTTTTTAAGTTCGGCCTGAATTAAGGCAAATTTGGCCTGCTTGGCTTCTTCAGTTAAATGATTTTCTTTCGGTTCACCCAAACGGTCTAAATGCGCCTGCACAATCGACTTTGCTTCATTGGCAATTAAATTGGTCGCATCATTCATAACAGCGTCTTCTCTATCGAAATGCTTGTTTGCACAAGCAGTTACATCAGCAATTGGTCAGTGTCAGTGCTTGACCAATCATTAAAAATACAGCGTTGTAAAAAAGCCTCACAACGGAGGCTTTTTCAGAAATACATCAGGGACTTAAGAACGGTAGTCTGCATTAATCTTGACATAATCATAAGATAAATCGCAGGTATAGACGGTATCTTGAGCCTGGCCACGACCTAAATCTACACGAATGGTCATTTCCTGCTGCGCCATGACACGTGCGCCGGCTTCTTCGGTATAGTCCGCTGCGGCGCCGCCATCTTTACAGATTTGTACATCATCTAACCAAACCTGAATTTTTTCAACGTCTAAATTTGGCACGCCCGCATAACCAATGGCCGCCAGAATACGGCCCCAGTTTGGATCTGAGGCAAAAATAGCGGTTTTTACTAGCGGTGAATGAGCAATACTGTAAGCAATATCGCAACATTCCTGGGTATTTTGTCCACCTTCGACTGCAACGGTAATAAATTTGGTCGCGCCTTCACCATCACGCACAATCAGCTGCGCCAGACGTGTCATCACCCGGGTTAAAACCTCTAATACTACGGCATAACGCGGATCTTCGGTCGAGCTGATTTCTGTACCACCGGCTTGGCCAGTTGCAATGAAGATACAGGAGTCATTGGTTGAGGTATCGCCATCGACAGTGATGCGGTTAAACGAGACATTAACCGTACTACTCAACAGTTGCTGTACCAGTTCACGGCTGATTGGAGCATCAGTGGCCACATAACCAAGCATGGTCGCCATATTCGGGCGAATCATGCCGGCACCTTTAGAAATACCGGTCATGGTATAAGTGATGCCATCCAGTTCAAACTGCTCAGATGCACCTTTCGGTGTGGTATCTGTGGTCATAATACCGCGGGCAGCGTCGTCCCAGGCATCAGCACGCAAGCTGTCTAGGGCCGGTTGTAAACCCGCAGTTAAACGCTCAATTGGTAACTGCTCGCCAATCACACCGGTAGAAAATGGCAATACTTCGGCGGTCTGTACACCTGCCAGTTCAGCCAGCTTGGCACAGGTTGCTGCTGCATTTTGCATACCGGTTTTACCGGTTCCGGCATTAGCATTGCCGGTGTTAATCACTAAATAGCGTGGATTACCCGCCTGCAGATGTGCTTTACAGATATGCACAGGTGCTGCACAAAAGGCGTTTTGGGTAAACACACCGGCGACATTGGCGCCTTCGGCCAGTTCAAAAATAACAAGGTCACGTCGGTTCTTATAACGAACATAGGCTTCTGCTGTCCCAATTCTCACCCCTTTGACCACATGCATCTGTGGCATAGAAACGTCACCTACTGCCATTTTTAAACGTCCAACCAGTTAATAATTCAGTGTGCACAGCTTAGAACAAAATCAGGAAAAAATCGAGCAGAACCCATCATCCACAAAATTGTGGCCAGACTCAACTGCCGTGCAATAAAAAACCAGCTCGCAGGCTGGTTAGTGTTGTGTGCTTGATCCTTAGTTTTTGGCCAGTTGCGCAGCTTCGTTTAATAAAGCCTGTTTGGCTTTTTGCTGGCTTTCTGCAGACAGGGCCGGGTTAGAAGCAACAATGCGGTCGGCATTGGCAGCATTGGCCGGAGCAATGGCTGCAGTCTGGAGCACAATCGGACGTTTATTCGGGTTGGCAAAGGTATAACGGATACCGGTACGTGGGCTTGCAACCGTCACCTGGTCATTATTGACCACTGCTTGGGTGGTGCTTACACCGACTGCGGCCTGAACTTTTGCCGGCGTGGTGGTTTGGGTATTGGCAAAAGCCAAAGCAGGCGTTGCTAAAGCAACAATCAGTAAAGGTTGTAATACTTTTTTCATTGTGTTTTCCACTTTTCGGTGTGCAATGTGCAACTAAATACCATTTAATTTCCTGCACTGCAATCTGTATTCACATCTTGCAAAACTATTCAAACACTTAGCGGAATAAAAAAAAGCAGAATCGAAATTCTGCTTTTTGCGAGATGTTTTGAATGGCTTAGATTTTGCCGTGGCACTGTTTGTATTTCAGACCTGAACCACATGGACATGGTGAATTACGGCTTGCCGGTGGCGTAAACACCGTTTCGGTTGGGGTTGTCTGCTGCGCATCGGCTTCGAAAGTTTCACCGGTCAGACTGTCCACATCGGCATGAGACAGATTCAGCTGCATCGCCTCGGCTTGTGCCTGTTTCTGTGCTTCAAGTTCAGCCAGTTCCTCAGCTGTTGGTACGTGTACGCGGGACAAGTCTGTCACCACATCAGACTTGATCACAGCGAGCATGTTCACAAACAGGTTAAAGGCTTCTTTCTTGTATTCCTGCTCCGGATTCTTTTGCGCATAACCACGTAAATGAATGCCTTGACGCAAGTAATCCATTGCCGCCAGATGGTCTTTCCAGTGACGATCCAGCGAGTTGAGCATAAAGTGACGCTCCAGCATGGCTGCAGATTCATCACCCATTTGCTGACGGCGGCTGTTATAACGAGCCACCAGCTCATCAGAAATACGTTCGACCAGACCTTCTTCATCCAGACGGCGATCTTCTTCTAACCATTGGTTAATTGGCAGATCTAAAGCCAGATCTTCACGTAACGCCTGCTCCAGACCGTCAATATCCCACTGGTCATGAATGGACTCTGGCGGTACATAGTTGGCAATCACGCCCTGAATTACTTCACGGTGCATTTCTTCGATGTAATCTTGCAATGAGTTTGCGGCAAGAATTTCATCACGCTGTGAGTAAATAATCTTACGCTGTTCATTGTTGACGTCATCGTATTTCAACAGGTTCTTACGGATATCAAAGTTACGTGCTTCAACTTTGCGCTGGGCATTTTCAATCGAACGCGACACCATTTTGTGTTCAATGGCTTCATCTTCTTTCAGGCCCATGGCACGCATCATGGCCACCACACGATCACCGGCGAAAATACGCATCAGGTCATCTTCAAGTGACAGATAGAAACGCGACACACCCGGGTCACCCTGACGACCGGCACGACCACGCAGCTGGTTATCAATACGGCGTGATTCATGGCGTTCAGAACCAATAATATGCAAACCGCCTGAGGCCAGTACCGCTTCGTGGTTCTGGTCCCATTCTTCTTTCAGACGTTGTTCATCTTCAGGTATCGGGTTTTCAATTTTGGCCAGCAGAGCTTTCCAGTTACCACCGAGCAGAATATCGGTACCACGACCCGCCATGTTGGTGGCAATGGTCACCGCACGTGGTGCACCGGCTTGGGCAATAATATCGGCTTCACGTTCGTGCTGTTTGGCGTTCAGAACTTCGTGATGAATACCGGCCTCTTTCAGTTTGTCCGAGAGGATTTCTGAGGCTTCAATGGTGGCAGTACCAATCAGGATCGGCGCGACACCGGATTCCTGCACGCGCAGGATTTCCTGAATAATCGCATTGTATTTGCCTTCACGATTTAAATAGATTAAATCGTTATGGTCCTGACGGATCATTGGACGGTGGGTTGGAATAATTACCACATCCAGACCATAAATTTCTTTCATTTCTGCCGCTTCAGTATCGGCAGTACCGGTCATACCGGACAGTTTTTTGTACAGACGGAAGTAGTTCTGGAAGGTGGTGGTGGCCAGAGTCTGGTTTTCAGGCTGGATTTCCAGACCTTCTTTGGCTTCAACTGCCTGATGCAGACCTTCAGACCAGCGACGACCCGGCATGGTACGGCCGGTGTTTTCATCGACAATAATCACTTCACCATCATGGATGATGTAATGCACATTGCGCTGATACAGGAAATGGGCACGAATGGCCGCAGACACGTGATGTACCAGATTCAGGTTGGAAGCAGAATACAGGCTTTCCCCTTCTGCCAGCAGCCCCATCTGAATCAGCTCATTTTCTACGGTTTCATAACCGACTTCGGTCATTTCAACCGAACGCTGTTTTTCATCAATCCAGAAGTGACCGCCATCTGGCACTTTCTCTTCTTTTTGCGGATGCAGTTTAGGCGGAATGGTATTAATCGCCGCATACAGCTGTGATGAGTCTTCGCTCTGACCCGAGATAATCAGTGGGGTACGTGCTTCATCAATCAGGATCGAGTCGACTTCATCGATAATGGCATAGGTCAGGCCACGCTGCTTTTTCTCTGCCAGCGAGAACACCATGTTGTCACGCAAATAGTCGAAACCAAATTCGTTGTTGGTCCCGTAAGTAATATCGGCACGGTAAGCTTGCGCTTTTTCGGTCGGGTCCTGCATCGAATAAATAATGCCGATGCTTAAACCCAGAAATTCAAAGAGTGGACGGTTGAGCTCGGCATCACGCTGTGCCAGGTAGTCGTTCACGGTAATCACGTGTACGCCTTCACCACTTAAGGCATTCAGGTAACAGGCCAAAGTCCCCATTAAGGTTTTACCTTCACCGGTACGCATTTCTGCAATTTTACCTTCGTGCAGGGTAATACCACCAATCAGCTGTACATCATAATGGCGCATGCCCATGACCCGTTTCCCGGCTTCACGGCAGACTGCAAACGCTTCTGGCAATAACTTATCTAGACTTTCGCCCTTGTTATATCGTTGTTTGAATTCTTCGGTTTTTGCAGATAAGTCTGCATCGCTTAAGGCTGATATCGTCGGCTCGAGCGCATTAATCTTGTCTACGATTTTACGCATGCGTTTGAGTTCGCGCTCATTTTTGGTACCGAAGATTCCTCCGATCAGACTTGCCAACATGAATAGACTCTCTAAATCTTGCTTGTCAAAAGAATAATTTGTTCTCAGTCGTTATTATGGTGCTAGAAATTTGAAGTACAAGGGTTTTGCACACAACCCATCAAAAAATTCTGATGATTTCTATCCGTACAGCGAAGCTAAGGCAAAATAATGTAGCAAATTTTAATCGGATGATATAGTCAAAGCATGACAATATGACTGCATGTTTTTTCAGCATTTCATGCAACTACTTATTCCATATATTCATAAAGAATTACAAAAAAAGTATTTTCAATGCTAAAAGAATTGCGCCATAGTCAATTCCATCCCCCAATACAACAACGATATGAGGCAGTTAAAATGAGTTTACGATTAGGCGATACCGCACCCGACTTTACTCAGGAATCAAGCGAAGGCACCCTGAACTTTTATGAATTTCTGGGCGACAGCTGGGGCATCCTGTTTTCACATCCTGCCGACTACACCCCGGTCTGTACCACCGAACTGGGCTATACCGCAAAACTCAAACAGGAATTTGAAAAACGTGGCGTCAAGGCCATTGCCCTGTCGGTCGATGATGTCGAGTCACACAAAGGCTGGATTAATGACATTAACGAAACCCAGAACACCAGCGTGAATTTTCCGATTATTGCCGATCAGGACCGTAAAGTATCGACGCTATATGATTTTATTCATCCCAATGCCAACGAAACCCTGACGGTACGCTCCCTGGTGATTATCGACCCGAATAAAAAAGTGCGTTTAATTATTACCTATCCGGCCTCTACCGGGCGTAATTTCCATGAAATTTTACGCGTGATCGATTCCCTGCAACTGACCGACAACTATAAAGTGGCCACCCCGGCCAACTGGCAAGAGGGTGAAGATGTGGTGATTGTGCCTTCACTGCAAGATGAAGCCGAATTAAAACAGCGCTTCCCGAAAGGCTATACCGCAGTAAAACCATACCTGCGTTTAACCCCGCAGCCGAATCGTGACTAAATAATCAAGGTCCGTTCATCTTCCTGTATGCCTGTCTTCAGACGGGCATTTTTTCATGGTACAAGGTCAGCACCTCAGCCGTGCTACACTGGAATGACCCAGCACAACCAATTAAAACACTATGCCCAAAAATCTGCTTGCCCTGGTCCTGACCTGTATTTGTTGCACGGGCTGCATGACCACACCGGCCTTGCCTGAACAGCAACGCCCGAGTGCCTGGGCTCAACCGCTGGATGCGCAGCACAATTTTTATCAGGTCAGCCCGATGCTGTTTCGCAGCGAACAGCCCGATCAACAGCTGGCAGCATTGTTACAACAGCATGAGATTGATGTGGTCATCAACTTGCGTCCCAAAGCGACAGAGGCTGAACCGCTACAGCAGCATGGACTACAATCGGTGCATCTACCGATTCATACCTGGGCCATTGACCGGGAAGATTTATTGCAGGTGATGCAGCAGATTCAAACCGCCCAAGCCCAACAGCAAAAAGTGCTGATTCATTGTTATCATGGTGCAGACCGGACCGGGGCCAGTGTGGCCATGTACCGGATTATATTTGAACACTGGCCGGTGGAACAGGCGCTGGCAGAAATGAAATATGGTGGCTTTGGCTTTCATCCGATCTGGGTCAATATTGACGCCTTATTTCGTCCTGAAAATATAAAATGGATTCGACAGCAACTGTCAAATCCATCAGATTAAAACTAAGGGCAAAATGCCAAAGGATACTTACAACTAGTTCCGCTTGTCTAACGGCACCCAGTCAATCACCCAGGCCGATTTCATGTTCAGGCTGGCATCCGCCGCAATTTTCTTGCGTGCTGCATCGGCACTTTCACGGTCTTTGGATGGCCCCACCATAATCCGGATCCCTTTAGAGGTTGGACTCTTGGTGACTTTATAGCCTTTGGCTTTTAAGCGCGCGGCCAGTGCATCGGCATTGGCCTCATTGGCAGCCAGTGCCACCTGCACCATCCACTGCTTGCCATCATCTTCGCCTTCCAGCAGTTTACGTGCTTTCTCGGCTTCAGCTTTCTTTTTGGCTTCTTCTTCGGCTTTACGTTTGGCTTCTGCCTGACGTTTTTCCTCAGCTTTGCGCTTCTCTTCTGCAGCTTTCTGTTCAGCAGCCTTGCGTTCCTGCTCGGCCTTGCGTTTGGCTTCTGCCTGACGCTTTTCTTCGGCTAAGCGTTTTTCTTCCGCAGCTTTTTGTTCTGCTGCTTTTTTCTCGGCAGCAGTACGTTCCTGGGCCGCTTTCTGTTCAGCGGCTTTTTTGGCTTCAGCTGCTTTTTGCTGTTCCAGCTTTTTCTGGGCAGCCAGTTTTTCTTCAGCCAGACGTTTTTGTTTGGCCTGCTCATCTTCAACCAGCTCTGGCGGAATATTGTCGGAACTTTGCTGCTGGCCATTACGTAGTGCATTTAAGGCCGCATATTCTTCTGCAGCCTTACGGGCGGCTTCAGCTTCTGCCTGCTGCTGCATGGCCAGGAATTCAGCTGCACGCGCTTCCTGTTCAGCCACGGCTTTTTCACGGGCACGGCGCTGCTCTTCCAGCAGACGTTTTTCAGTTTCTACATCTACCGTTAAAGGTTGTAGCTGAATCATTTCGGCTTCAGGCACAGTATTTTGCTGTAACTGTTCGACCCGTTCTGGCGTTTTGACATTATTTTGATGTATTTCTTCTTGGCCTTTCAGGAGTAATGCTGCCAATAACACACCACCACCCAATAAAACAACGCCGCCCATCCAGCGCTGTTTGTTATTCATTGACATTCTTCCAAATACTCCCATACCGCTTCTAAGGTATGAAATGATCCACATACCAAAATCAGCTGATTATTGTTCGTTTCATCCAGCGCTGATTTAAAAGCTAATTGAACACTATCAAAGTGCTGTACTGTTTCGCCCTCGAGAGCCGCATCCAGTTGTGTGATGTCTGCCGCACGAGGAACATTTAATTGTGCAATTTTCCACATTAAAACATGTTCTTTCAATAAGGCAACGACAGAATTCACATCTTTATCGGCCAGCATGGAAAACACACTGATCACTTCGGTGTACTGTTTATTGTAATTTAAATAATTTCGCAATTGCTTTAACAAAAACTCTACACCGTGCGGATTGTGCCCGGCGTCAAAGATTACGGTCTTGCCGGCAATCTGGCGAATTTCAAAACGGCCCGGGAGCTGGGCCTGTTGGATGCCTTCGGCAATCGCCTGCTGCTGGATGTTCAGACCGCTAAGTAACACGGCGGCAACTGCGGTCGATATATTTTCCAGCGCCAGCGTGCCAAGCGGTAATTTCAAGGTGCTGCCACTGCTGGCAAATAACCAGGACTGGCCATCTGCAGCGGTGCGATAAAAATAATCACGATTGGCGACATACAGCGGGGCCTGACACTGTGCTGCCTTGTCCTGAATGGCTTGCGGTAATTCCTGCACGCCGCCAAAGATCACCGGAATATTCGGGCGGATGATGCCGGCTTTTTCAAAGGCAATTTTTTCAATGGTATCGCCCAGCCAGTCGGTATGATCCAGCCCGATATTGGTAATCACGGCCATATCGGGATGTACCACATTAACCACATCCAGACGGCCACCTAGGCCAACTTCCAGCACCCAGACATCACAGGCCTGCTGTTTAAAAATGACAAAAGCCGCCAGCGTGGTGGCTTCAAAAAACGATAAACTTAAATTACAGTCACGACGCGCCTGATCAACCTGTACAAAGGCCTCAATCAGTTGCTGGTCATCGACCTCGACGCCGCCCAGTTTGACCCGTTCATTAAAACGGTAAATATGCGGCGACTGATACAGCCCCACCTGATAACCCTGAGCATTTAAAATCGCGGCCAAGGTGGTGGTGGTGGAACCTTTGCCATTGGTGCCCGCGACGGTAAACACTTTTGCGTCCGGGTGAGTGACGCCCAGCTTTTCAGCCACAGGAATCACCCGTTCCAGACCTAAATCAATCCCTGTAACGTGAACATGGCTCCAATAATTGAGCCATGTTTCTAAAGAGTCGGTTGCAAGTGGTGCTGTATTCAAGACAAATTCATCAGTTTCGTGACAATGCGATATACAGTATCACGTAATGCATGACGATGAACAATCTGATCGACCACACCATGATCAAGCAGGTATTCCGCGCGCTGGAACGGTTCATCCAGTTTTTCACGTACGGTTTGCTCAATTACACGCTTACCGGCAAAGCCAATCATGGCTTTTGGTTCTGCCAGATGAACATCACCCAACATTGCCAACGATGCCGTTACGCCACCATATACCGGATGGGTTAAGACCACGATATATGGTAAGCCCGCTTCTTTTAAACGCTGGATGGCTGCTGAAGTACGCGCCATCTGCATTAAAGACAGCATGCCTTCCTGCATACGCGCACCGCCTGAGGCGGCAAAGCAGATTAACGGCTGACGTTGCTGAATGGCACGTTCCGCTGCAAGCACAAAACGGTCACCGACCACCGTGCCCATAGAGCCGCCCATAAAGTCAAATTCAAAGGCACAGGTGGTTACCGGCACGCCTTTTAATAAACCTTGCATGACCAGTAAAGCTTCAGTTTCACCGGTTTTCTTTTGCGCTTCGGCCATACGGTCCGGATACGGCTTGCTGTCCACAAATTTCAGTGGATCTTTGGCAGAGAATTCCTGACCCAATTCGGCATCGACCTGATCGAGGAACCAGGTTAAACGGTCACGCGCTTTCATGCGTAAATGCTCGTCACATTGCGGGCAGACATAGGCATTGAAAGACATGGCTGTACGAGTCACCAGTGCATGACATTCCGGACATTCGATAGTTGGTTCGGTGAATGTCGCCTTTAAGGCTTGCTGCTCATCCGGTACATGAATTCCCGGTACGCCGCGTTCTGTCCACGGCGTAGTTGGGCTTAAGATTTTCCCTGGCTTGACTTCTTGACTCATACTAACTCATCGAGCGCGGCTCGAAGCTCCTTGACTTTATTAACCGTTTCAACCACGGCTTGTTCTGGTTCGAGGTTGGCAAACTGTTTTACGAAAGCACTGCCGACGATGACGGCATCTGCCACGGCACCCATGACTTTGGCAGATGCCGCATCACTGATACCGAAACCGACACCAACCGGTACATCGGTGACTGCCTTGATTTTCTCAATCCGCTGCGCCGCTTCAGAGACATCTAAAGTGGCTGCACCGGTCACGCCTTTGAGCGACACGTAGTAAATAAAGCCGCTGGCCTGTTTCACTACATGCTGGATACGCTCATCGGTAGAGGTTGGTGCCAGCAGGAAAATCTGGTCCATATCGTACTGCTGTAAGATCTGGTCTAAATCGGCAGCTTCTTCTGGCGGCAGATCCACCAGCAAGACACCATCTACCCCACATTCATGCGCATAGGCGACAAACTTCTGGTAGCCAATGACCTCAACCGGGTTTAAATAACCCATGAGCACCACTGGTGTTTCCGTGTCTTTTTGGCGGAATTCCTTGACCATATTCAGTGCATCGAGGGTATTGGTTCCCCCTGCCAATGCACGTTCTGCAGCCAAGGCAATGACTGGACCATCGGCCATCGGGTCAGAGAATGGCAGTCCAAGCTCAATCACATCTACACCCGCCTCAACCATTTGATGTAACAGCGGTACCGTTACCTGTGGCTGTGGGTCACCTGCCATGACATAAGATACGAGGGCCTTACGTTGTTGAGATTTCAACTGTGCAAATCGGGTGGCTAAACGTGACATAGGGCTGTGCTTTCCTTGAATAATTCAAAACTGATAAGTTGCTATTGTCGAAATACAGGACATCGCATTGTAACGCTATTTTTTGCTCATTGAACAGAGCACAGCTGGTCGATGCCCGATTTCATCAGCAAAGCGCGAATTCCAGAACAACCCGAAAGCTACATTTACCGATATTTCGGTTTTTTTCTCAATGATCAAAGATGCCTAATTTCGCTATTCCCAGCAATCTCAAGCAGTTAGAAAAACCCAATGACTGAGCAAAAAAGATGATAAAAATAGGACAGTTAGCATTTACATTTAAAGTTTTCAGAAATAGCAAAAGCTGCTTTATACTAGCGCCGTTTTCAGACTTTTTCTTATTTCTATGATTTCCGACTCCCAGGCAAAAGTGCACGCTCGCGGGCTTGCGCTGTTGCCACTTATTGTATTTTTAGCCATTTTTTTAGGCAGTGGCATTTACCATTCCCTGATTGGGACCGAGTTTGCCTTCTATCAGGTCAAGGCGCCGGTGGCGGCCATTCCGGCGATTATCCTGGCATTATTGCTCTATCGTGGTCAGCTGAACCGGGCCATTGAAGAATTTTTGCAGGGCGCCAGCCATCCGAACCTGATCCTGATGTTTATGGTGTTTATGCTGGCCGGTGCCTTTGCCAGCACCAGTGGCGCCATTGGCAGTGTCAATGCCACGGTACAGCTGGGCCTGTCGATCATCCCGCCTGAATTTGTACTGCCGATGCTGTTTCTGATTTCAGCCTTTGTTGCCACCGCCATGGGCACCTCAATGGGCACCATTGCAGCCTGTGCACCCATTGCCTTTGGTTTTTCCGAAGCCACGCAAATTGCCACGGTCTATACCATTGGTGCGGTGGTTGGCGGTGCCATGTTTGGCGATAACCTGTCGATGATTTCTGACACCACCATTGCCGCCACCAGCAGCCAGAAAGTACAGCTGCGTGACAAGTTCAAGGTCAATGTCTGGATTGCCGTACCGGCTGCACTGATCACAGTACTGATTTATATGCTGATTAACCAGAATACCCAGGCCATTGCCTATCAGGAGTATAACGCCTGGCTCATCTTGCCTTATGTGGCGGTGTTTGTGCTGGCCTTTTCCCGCCTGCATGTACTGGCAGTGTTAACCATCGGGATTTTACTCTCGGCACTGATGGGACTGTTGATGCTGCCTGAGTTTGATCTGCTCAAGCTGAATGGTGCTATTTATGACGGTTTTGTCGGCATGTTTGAAGTGGCGTTGCTGTCGATGTTCCTGGGTGGCTTATCGGCCATTATGCAAAAAGAAGGCGGCCTGGAATGGCTGATTCAACGCATCTACAAGCTGACTCGCCTGTTTAAGGTTGGCGCGCAACGTGCTGGTGAGTTGGGGATTAGCTTTCTGGTGGTGTTTTCCAACCTGTTTGTGGCCAACAATACTGTGGCGATTATCCTGTCTGGAGATATGGCACGGGAAGTGGCGCAGGAATATGGCGTCGATCCGAAACGCGCTGCCGCCCTGCTGGATATTTTCTCCTGCGTGGTACAGGGCCTAATTCCTTATGGCGCCCAGTTATTGCTGGCCTGCTCGATTGCCAAAATGTCACCGGTAGAGCTGATTGGCAGTGTCTATTATTGCTGGGTGCTGGCGATTTTTGCGATTGCCGCTATTGCCTTGCGTTTCCCTAAACTGCGCACGGCTTAAGACTGTACTTTTTAATTTTCCAAGCGGCTATTCAGCCGCTTTTTATTGGTGGTCTGTTGCTGACGCAGTACCCGGCGCCGCTCGGTTAAGGTCTGGCCGCAATGCGCTTTATAGGCACGCGCCAAAGCCGACTGATCGGAATAACCGAGCTGGCTGGCAATCTCGGTCAGACTCAGCTTTTGCGGTAATAGCAACTCACAGCGTTTGATCCTTTCCATGTCCAGCAGCTGTTTAAATGAGGTCCCCAGTTCACTCAGTTGACGCTGCAAAGTGCGACTGGACATACACAGCTCGACAGCCAGCTCATCCAGCTTGGGTGCTTGTTGCTGCAGCCTTAAATAATCGGCAATCAAATGACGCAGCTTCTGGTCCAGCCCTTCCAGCAAAGGTTTGGCCGCCATCGCTTCTTCAGCCTGTTTTTTTAAAATCCCGATTAAAGTTGGATCAGGCTGCTGTGGTTGCAGCTGCAGGCTGTCGATGCTCAGCACCAGCTGATAATCCGGCTGATCAAACAACACTTCGCAGCCATAAAACTTTTGATATTGATACAGCGCCGTTTGCGGAGCATGGGCAAAATGAACCCGGCGCAAGGGAAAGTGTTCGGCCGCAAACATCTGCCGGGCCAGCTGCAGCATACAGGCAAAGGTGATTTCGTGAATCAGCGTGCTCTGATCCTGCGGATTCGGCCAGGAGACAATCAGCAGATCATCCTGCTGCTGAATCTGCATGGGAACCGCTTCGTTAGCATCAATCACCAGCCGGCTAAACTGGGCAATATACTGCAAGGCCTCGGCCACGCTATTACTGCGCGAGGCCATATAGCCGAGCACACCAAAATGTTCCGGACGGATAAAACGCGCCAGCTCAAACACCAGATAGGCTGTGTTCAGCTGCTGCCGGGTCTGTTCCAGCAGCGTAATAAAAGCCTGACAGGAAGATTGGCCATCAATCGGCAAACTGAGCACATGCTGCACATATTGCTGCAAGCTGTCTGACAGCTCGAGCTGTTGCGGCTGCACACCTTGTGCCTGCAGGTAGGACTGCCACAAATGCACATAGCCGTTTGGAATCTGAATATCACTCGGGTAAGTTGTCATCCTGACATTTCTTATTTTCACTATGGCGTAAAATGTATAAAAACTGGCAAGACTTGTCAAAACAAAGCCGCTAAAGCCCGACATACTGCAGATATGAACGACTAGATGAAGTAAAACAAGATGAATGCCATAGTCCAATATCAGGCGCAACCGGTGGTGCGCAGCAATCTCGACTTTAAGCTGGAACAGATTCCACGCTTCTGGTTTGGTGGAGATCCTTTTCTGACCCGCATGTTTGATGCCTTAAGCCTGACCTTTCCCGATGGGGAACGCTATTTTATTCAGTCGGTACGCTTGTACCGCGAGCAGATTCAGCAGCCAGAACTGCAGCAACGCGTGGCCGACTTTATCCGCCAGGAAGCCCAGCATGGCATCGCGCATGACAAAATGAACCAGCTAATGAAAAATCAGGGTATGCCGGTGGATCAGTTTATCCGCCAGCTCAACCGGATTTTTAAATTTGAACTGGAAAAACGCTCACCGGAATACAATATTGCCACCACGGCAGCAGCCGAGCACCTGACCGCCCTCATGGCCGAAACTTTTTATGCCCATCGCTCGACGTTAGCTGAAGCACATCCGTATGTACGCGCCTTGTTTGCCTGGCATGCGATTGAAGAAATGGAACATCGGGATGTGGCCTTTGATGTAATGCGTGATGTGGCCCAAGTTTCTGAAGCGATGCGGCATTTTGCCCTGGTCTGGACCACGTTCCTGATGTTTGGTTTTACCATTTATCGGGCCAATATCATGTTAAAACAGGATGGCTTTAGTCTGTGGCAGCGTCTGCAACTGAATGCCAAAGGTTTGCCGTGGTTCTTTGGCAAAAAAGGCACCTTGACCCGGATGGGCCGGCTATATAAGGACTGGTTTAAAAAAGATTTTCATCCCAGCCAGCATCCGATTATTGCCCAGTATGAAGTCTGGATTAACACCCTGGAACAAACCAACGATCCGATTCAGGCCGGTGAAGCCTTCTGGCAGGCGGCTAAAGATTAAAGAAAAGTTATGATGGATTAAAAAAGCTGAAAGTCAGGTTCAGCTTTTTTATTGAGTGGATGAGTTGTAGCTTTTTGGTGAGAAGGAGCAGCGACGAAGATCTACCATTTGGCATAATGCTGTTCCAGCAAGGCATATTCATTCAGGAACACAATTTCCTGATCATCCTGCACAATGGTGCCGCTGACTTTGGCCTGCCACTGGCTAAACTGGCTGCCCACCAGGCGCAGATTCAGATTTTCATAACGGCGCCAGCCGGTGGTCACGGTTAAATTCAGGCTTTGGTCCAGCGAGACAATATTCCACTGGTTATCTGACTGCTGCTCAAATAACACATCTGCCAGCGGATACAGGCGGCCATTGACCCACAGGCAGTTTTCATTGCCAAAGCTTTCATTCACGCCAGAAGCCAGATTAATACCGACCCGCTTGTTCTGGGCATCCCAGAAATTACAGGACAGCCAGAACCAGGCCGTTTCCGGGCGTAAAAAACCACAGGTATCATCCAGAGAAACAAAAGTTTTGTCATGAAACTGGATGGTTTGTCCCTGCTTGTTGATAAAAAAACCTTCACAGCCGAGCGTGGTCAGCTTTTGGGTATAGGTCCAGCCATTAATCCCATTCGGACTACACATGCTTAATGGATCGGTGCCGGCACAGAAAATTCGCGCACTCAGGCGCAGTTCGCCATATTTAGTCACCCGGATATAACGCACCCCATTGGCATGCTGAATATCCAGCTGATAGCCGGCTTTATGAAAATGGCTATGGTTAAACAGCGGCTGCTCGTCCAGCACCGTATGCCGGGCCAGAAAACTGATCGCATCCCATTCCAGCACTTCACCGGTCAAATGATTGTAGATATAAACAAAACCATGTCCGGCCCAGGCAATATCAACAATAGCCAAGCCAATGGTATAGTGCTCATGCTGAATACAACAAAATTTAAATTTCTTATATTTTAATCGTTTACGCCAACCAGACAGCACATCACCATAAGGGCTTTTATATTGATAATGATGGTATTGGATACTGGTCGGTAATTGCTTAAAACGTCCGTAACGTGGCTGTCCATTCTGTTGTATTAAATCCATGTACGACATTCCATGTGGTTTGAGACACTGTAGCTACCGCTTTATTATGCCTATAAAATCTGGCCAGAAAAATAAAAATAAGATTATTTTATCTAAACAATAACAAAAACATAGATTGCTTTCTTTCACAATATCCAAGCCAAACCACTTGCTTAAGTCTGCTACAGTCAGGACTCGGCAATAGGCAAATAGGTATTTTCCCAGCGGTTTCCGGCAAATTCCCCGGCCACCAGTTGCACATAACGGCCATGCACCTGATCAATGGCGATGCAGTCATCGACATCCAGCACCCGGTCGGTATGCTGCTTTTGCCAGTGTGCAGCAAAATATGCCTTGCCACGCTGTTTGGCCACCATGGCATTTTGTGCAACCACCAGAACATAGCGATGCAATTCGCCAAATTCACGCGCATCGTAGCCGCCCAAATTAATCAGCCAGAGTCTTTCATGCGCCTGATTCGGGGCCGCATTACTAAATTGCAGCTGATATTGTTTACCTTCAAATTCCACCCCATTGATTTGCGCCCAGGCATCAATATGTAAGCCGGATTGATCACCAAACCAGGCCTGTCTTAGCTGAGGGAAAGTCTCTTCCAGCGTGTTACCCACGGCAAGCACCACATCGTGCACTTCGGTATTGGCGCGGGCATGACGACCGCCCAACATGACAATAAACAGACTTGGCATGGAAGACTCCAGAAGAGGGTTTTAACCAGGTAGAAGATAAATCAGCAATATGATACCCGTTGGCGATCGGGATGTCGCCTGTTGAGCAGCATGACAGGGACGTCAGATCTGCTCAACAAAAGCCTTTGCTTACTTTGGGCTTTTCCAAACTAAGGGAAAGTCTAAATGAATTACGATTGTCTGAATTTGTGTCAAAAATAGGATCTGAATAATAATCCTCCCCTCGCCCCTCCTTTTAAAAAGTGGGGAACTTTCATTACAACAATAAAAAAAATCGCACCCAATTGCTTGAATGCGATTTAAATCCTCCCAACCCTCCTTTTACTAAGGAGGGCTATTCCCTTTTTTCTTTAAGAGGGTTAGGGAGATTTTTTACATATCCACCATTTCCACGCCATCAATACGCGCTACCGTCATCAAGTCTTTATCACCACGGCCTGAAACCGTTGCAATAATAATTTGATCTTTCGACATGGTCGGCGCCAGTTTGGTCACGTACGCCATCGCATGTGAACTTTCTAATGCCGGAATGATGCCTTCAATCTTGGTCAGGTCACGGAAACCTTGTAAAGCTTCCTGGTCATTAATTGGCACATAATCCACACGATGCATATCTTTCAGGAAGCTGTGCTCAGGACCCACACCCGGATAATCCAGACCAGCAGAAATCGAATGGGTTTCAATAATCTGACCTTGTTCATCTGACATCAGGTAAGTACGGTTGCCGTGAAGGACACCGACATGACCGGCATTCAATGGCGCAGAGTGTTTCCCCGTTTCAATGCCTAAGCCCGCCGCTTCAACACCGTACATTTTCACCTCCTGATCATTCAGGAATGGATAGAACAGGCCCATAGCATTAGAACCACCTCCCACACAGGCCACAAGTGCATCTGGCAGACGGCCGGCTTGTTCCTGAATCTGACGGCGTGCTTCACGGCCAATAATGGACTGGAAATCACGCACCAGTTGCGGATAGGGATGTGGACCCGCCACAGTTCCGATCACATAATAGGTTGAATCGACATTGGTGACCCAGTCACGCATCGCTTCATTCATGGCATCTTTTAAAGTTTTAGAGCCACTTTCTACCGCGACGACTTTGGCACCCAGCAAACGCATACGATACACGTTCATGGCCTGGCGCTTCACATCTTCCGCACCCATGAACACTACACATTCAAGACCTAAACGCGCCGCGATGGTTGCTGTCGCCACACCATGCTGACCGGCACCAGTTTCGGCAATAATACGTTTTTTACCTGAAAGTTTGGCCAATAACGCCTGACCAATGGTGTTGTTCACTTTATGCGAGCCGGTATGGTTCAGGTCTTCGCGTTTTAAGTAAATCTGTGCACCACCCAACTCTTTCGACCATCGCTCAGCATAATACAGTGGACTTGGACGACCGACGTAATAAGCGAGATCACGGTCGAATTCTGCCAGAAACTGTTCATCATTCTTCATGCGGAAATAGAGCTTTTCCAAGTCTTCTAAAGCCGCCATCAGAGTTTCTGACACAAAACGTCCGCCATGGATACCGAAGTGCCCTTTTGCATCAGGGAACTGGGTATAGTCAATTGCCTGTTTTTCTGTATTAACAGTTTGCTGATCCACGATGGACTCCTTGCATAAAGCGTTCTATGAGTTGTTGGTCTTTAATACCTTTTGCGGATTCTACGCCTCCGCTCACATCTACAGCAAACGCGGCTGTGGTGTGAATGGCGTCTTCAATATTGTCAGGGTTTAATCCCCCGGCCAAAATCAGTGGAATATCCAGTTGGGGAAAGCTGCTCCAGTCAAAGCTGTGCCCGGTTCCGCCCTTTAATTCAGGATGCCAGGCATCTAAAAGTACGGCGCTAGCACCAGCCTGCTGATATTTTTGAATTTCAGTCACTACATCTAGGCCCGGTTTAACCTGAATCGCCTTGTACCAGCGACGTCCAACCTGCTGTGCAATTGACTGGCACTGTTCCGGGCTTTCATCACCATGAAATTGCAGGATGTCCAGCGCGACTGTATTGAGAATGGCCTGAATCTCACCGGCTGAGCTATTTACAAATAAACCCACCACCTGTACATAAGGCGCAATGGCCTGTAGCAGAACGCTGGCCTGTTCTGCGCTCACACTGCGCGGACTTGGAGGATAAAATACAAAACCAATTGCATCTGCACCACTGTTGACGACGGCATGTACATCTTCAACCCGGGTGATGCCGCAAATTTTGGCACGGGTTCGCATAACTTGTTTGGCTCTCGTAATGCCCGCTTTATAGCCTATCTATAAATATGGGGCCGGCTCATTGTAATGCAAATTTTTTCACTTGAGTAAAGTTCAGCCTGATAATTCTTGCACAAGTTGTTTAAAATGCATACGGCACTTATACTGCGCCCGTTTCACAGCAAGTTTAAGCCTTGGCTTTAGGGAAGTTGGTGAAAATCCGACACTGCCCCCGCAACGGTAACAATGAAACATATATCAGTTTAAATCATGCGATTTACACCACTGTATGCAGATATGGGAAGGTGGATATATAGGTCCAGGTCATCATCAAGATGCCTGGCGCCACATTGAAGTCCGGATACCTGCTTGTTGTGCCCTTTAACTCAATCATTCACGTGGGGTGAATGTATGGAGCACATATCATGTCTATTCAATTTCAACCTACTGCCTTGGTAGGTGCAATCGCTCTTGCGATGGGGTTTTCAACTTCTGTCTTTGCTACGGAGTCTCAAGAGCAACCTGCCGTCAATGCGGCCCTGGATACCTTGGTGGTTACAGCTACTCGTTCTGAAGAGAAGATTGGCAATGTGCCTGCGCGGATTTCAATTATTGAGCCACACATATTAGAGCAATCTCCAATTGCCGAACTCCCCCATCTTTTAATGTCCGATGCATCCATCAATATGGTGCAATCGGGCGGTTTTGGGCAAGTGTCTTCAATTTTTACCCGCGGAACCAACTCTAACCATACACTCGTACTTCGTGACGGCATCCGTCTAAATACAGCCTCTTCAGGTATGGCCTCTTTATCTTTCTTAGATACCACCGATATTCAACAAATTGAAGTTCTAAAAGGCCCTGCATCTGTTCTATACGGCACAGATGCAATTGGTGGTGTCATTCAAATGGTTTCAAAAACACCTGAAAAAAACCAAGCCTTGCTAACAACTGAAGTGGGTGAAAATTCTACCTATAAAACCGTTATCGGTGCTGATCTGGCAGAACAGGGATTTTATGCTCAAATTCGTGGCCAGCGTTTAGAAACAGATGGGACAAAAATTAAAGAAACCAGTCATGAAACTGCTGCTTTTGATCAGAAAGGCTATAGCGCCAAACTTGGTGTAGATCAACAAAACTATGCTGTTTCTCTGGATTATCAGCAAAATGAGGGAAATATTAAATATGATAATTTTGGTGCTCTAAATAATCAGGACTTTGAAACAGAAATTATTAATCTAAAAGGTCATGTAAAATTAAAGCCACAACTTGAACTGAATGCTCGCCTTTCCCAGTTCCAAGATGACTTATATCAAAATGATCCTAATTTTATGGGACAGTTTGACTTTGCTTCCAGTCAAACTCGAGAAGCAGAATTATATGCAAAATTACAGCTTAACTCTGCCCAGCAAATTCTAATTGGTACACAACATCAAAATATTCAGGGTAATGTGCTGTCTTATGGTCAAAAATATGAAACTGATCTAGATTCACTGGGCTATTATTTCCAGCATCAATATCAGACCAATACACTGAATACCCAAGTAGGTATCCGTGTTGAAGATCATGAAAAATATGGTACACATACTATCGGCCAGGCTGCAGCCCGATACCAACTTCTGCCTCAAACCAGCCTTTATACCAATGTTGGAACGGCTTTCCGATCACCAAACCTAAACGAACTTTATAGCTCATCCGGCAATCCGAATTTAAAACCTGAAGAAAGTCTTTCTTTCGAAATTGGCCTAGATCAACAGCTCAATCATGGCTTGACAACAGGCATTACCCTGTATCGAAATCAGGTAGATCATCTAATTGATGCCACAGAAGCGACAGGCTACAGTTTTAGAAACCTGGATCGTGCAATTTTTGAAGGTAGTGAACTGTATCTGAATTGGCAAGCCCCACATGCTTTTATTAAAACAGGCTACCATTATGTACGGGCCAAAGATGATACTACCGGTGAAGACTTAAGCCGTAGACCACGCCAGAAAGCAACCCTTACCCTAGGATGGGCTGAAGAACAGTTTGGCTTATCTACCACTTTAACAGCGAACTCATCTTCAGATAACAGTGCTTATGATGATGTCAGAATTCCAGGCCATTTCAATGTAGATATGAGTGGCTATTACCAACTTCATCCAACCATCAAATTATTTACCAATATTCAAAATGTTAGTGATAGTAAATATCGTACAGCCTATGGTAGTGGTAGTTACTACATCAACGGCGGCCGCCTCGCCTCTGTCGGCGTAACGGTTAAATACTAAACGCCCCAAAGGACGTATAAATTTTGAGGATCATGTCGTGACTGTGGCATGATCCTTTTTATATTCACATGATTAAAAACTCAAGGAACAGCTATGGGCCACCGTTTAAGTAAAATCTATACCCGTACTGGCGACTCAGGCACCACCGGTCTGGGTGATGGTTCACGTGTTGCCAAAGATGATTTACGCATTGCTGCACTCGGCGATGTTGATGAACTGAATGCCACCATTGGCGTACTGCGCGCACAGATTACCGCTAGCACCATTCAGGACAAAGCCAGCTGGGATAAATCTTTAAGCCTGATTCAGCACTGGCTATTTGATTTAGGCGGTGAAGTCTGCATTCCGGGCTTTACTCTGGTACAACCGGTATCAATCGAGTTTCTGGAAAACGACATTGACCGGATGAATGAAACCCTGCCCATGCTTAAGGACTTTATTTTACCTGCCGGTACCTTGGCGTGTAGCTATGCCCATCAGGCCCGTGCTGTCTGCCGCCGTGCCGAACGTAGCTTGATGTCGGTGCATAGCCGTGACCAGAATATTCAGGCTACGTCTTTGCAGCTCCTAAACCGTTTATCTGACTGGTTATTTGTGGCTTCACGCACCCTGCAACGTAGTGAAGGTGGCGCTGAAGTGCTGTGGCAAAAAAACATTAACGAAACGATTGAAAAAAGCCGTCATTTTCATAGAAAAAATTGATGAAAATATGCGCTGATCTGACTTGTATAAATTTAAGATCAGCGCACAATAGCGCTGTCACATCCTGGTCATCTTAAAGGCTCACAATGAAACTTCCTCTCCAAACGCTGAGCCTGTTATGCGTATAATTGGACATCGTGGTGCCCGCGGCGAAGCCCCGGAAAATACCCTGGGCGGTTTTCAGTATATTCAGGATTTAGGCGTACGCGCTGTCGAATTTGACGTACGTCAGCTCAAAGATCAGCAACTGGTCATTATGCATGATGATCATTTGATCCGGACCACCGGTCAGGACCGTCCGCTGTATGAATGCAGCACGCAAGATTTACATCATTATAATCAGGCCTATGGTTGGAAAAACTGGTCGAACTTTGAAATCACCCCGTATTTAAACCAGACCCTGGCCCTAATCCAGAACTTTGAACATATCGAAGTTGAAATTAAAGCGGTGGAAACCCAGGCGCAGGCTGAACAGCTGACTCTGGCCTTGCATCAGCAGCTCAAAGGCTTTGAACATTCTGCTGTGATTACCAGTTTTGACCTGAAAATTCATCAGGCCTTACAGGCGCAGCAATCGACCTTTAAGCGCGGTTTACTGATTGAAGAAGATATTCAGGAACAGGCCATTGAACAGGCATTGCACTTTGGCTGCTGCCAGATTGGCTGGATGAATGAACTGGCGACCCCGCGTATGATTCAGGCCACCCAGCAAGCACAACTGGGGGTCAGTGTCTGGACGGTGAATGAAGTAGAACGTGCCAAACAGCTGAAAGATTTAGGCATTAACGGTTTAATTACCGATTTCCCAAAACTGATGATGCAACATATTTAAAACAATAGATGCTCAATCCGCCTGCATGTTACAGGCTGATTTTATATTGATTGAACTTCTATTTAGCGTTGATTGGCCTGAATCAGCATTAGCCCGCGCTCATCCAGCAAATATAAGGTTTTACCCTGTAACTGGAAGCGTTTGACCCGTTGCAAGGCATCCATCAAGTCGGCTTCCTGCGCCAGCGCATGATCACAACTATTATGCGTGGCACGGCTGTTCAGGCTTAAACGGCCCTGACTGAACTGCAGCTGATAGCGGCCGAAAAGAGAATTACAGCCGGTATTGCCCTGCAGATTCTGAAAACGGGAATTGAGCATTAAATACGGGCTGGCATGAAAATAACGTGCCTTTTTCCCCTGAATGGTTTGAATTTCCCAGCGAATATCCTGCAGACCATCGCTACTGCGTTTAACCGCTGCCGGTGCTTTTACCGCACGTGGCTGTGACTGGACTTTGGAGGCTGTAGAAGACGGCGGTGTGCTTTGACAGGCCGTAATGAAAACCACCGCGATCAAATACGGCAAAATTAAACTAATTTTACGGTATCTCATGTGATTGATTTCGCATTGATCAAGGATTTATCTTTATCATGCCGCAGCCTTCGATAAAATCAATGAAGCTTCAATCTTATTCTGTTACTGTTTAGTACAATACATCTGTACAATAATGCTAGTGACGCCGAAACGCGCATGCTAATATGCTCAAATCTTATTCCATACAAAAAGTAATGGATTAAGCACTTCTTTACACCTCCCCAGCTTTCAGGAGTACTGTTGGAGATGAATGCTCCCCTACCCAAAGCCCCAATTAACTGGGTTGCCGTTTTTGCTCTGGTGTTCTTGCCAATTGTCGCAATCATTGCCATCCCGTTATATGCTTACCACCATGATTTTAGCCTCGCAGCTTGGATCAGCATGTTTGTTTTACTTGGCGTTAGCAGCTTGGGTATTACAGCAGGTTATCACCGTTTATGGGCGCACCGTGCCTATGAAGCCACTTTACCTTTGAAAATCATTTTAATGATTATGGGCACCTTTGCCGTACAGAACAGTATCCTGTTCTGGGCCTCAGGTCACCGTACCCATCACCGTCATGTCGATGATGTCGATAAAGATCCGTATTCGATCAATAACGGTTTCTGGTACGCCCATTTAGGCTGGATGCTGCGTGACTATCCGGCAGCCGAACCAAACTATAAAAATGCGCCAGATTTGCTGAATGACAAACTGGTGATGTTCCAGCATAAATACTATGTACCGTTAGTGATTCTGGTACATGTTGGCATCTTGCTACCAATTGGCTGGGCTGTGGGCGACATCTGGGGTGTTTTACTTTTAGGCGGCTTAATGCGTCTGATTCTGAGCCACCACGTCACCTTCTTTATTAACTCGCTGTGTCATATGTGGGGCAAACGTCCATATACCGACGAAAATACGGCGCGTGACAACTTCTGGCTGGCTATTGCCACTTGGGGCGAGGGTTATCATAACTATCACCATATCTTCCAGTACGATTACCGTAATGGCGTGAAATGGTGGCAATATGACCCGACCAAATGGTTAATCTGGAGCTGTTCGAAACTGGGTCTGGCAAAGAACCTGCGCCGTATTCCAAGCTTTAATATTAAAAAAGCGGAACTGGCGATGAAGTTCAAATATGCCGAGCAGGACCTGGCGGTATATGGCCACAATGTCAATGACGACATCAGCAGCGTCAAACAGCGTCTGGCACAAGAATATGAAGCCTTTACCCACACCTTGAATGACTGGGCCAAATTAAAAGAGCAGGAAATTCAGGCCAAGAAATCGGCGGTGGCAGAAAAAATCCATCAAATGGATGACAAGCTGAAAGTTGAATTCCAGCTGGTAGAACAGCGTCTAACCCATCATCGGGAAACCCTGAACATTCTGATGCGTAACCTGAAAAAGAATCCGGTTTCACAATAATACCAAAGCCCTGCAAAAAGCCTCCTGATGGAGGCTTTTTCTATTCGGAAACACGACACTTTTCTCCAGCCAAGTTTGTTATAGTGAAGGCCTGTTCTGAATGGCTGTTCTGCAATGCAATTTAACTCGCGCTATCCTACCCTGCCTTCCCGTCTGTATCACCAGCAACAACCGCTGCCTTTAAAAGGCGCCAAAGCCGGGCATTTCAATGCAGCACTGGCCGATGAACTGCAATGGTCAGATGAAGACAAAGTACAGTGGGTCGAAATCTGTAGCGGCCAGAAAACATTTGCTGAATTTCCGCCGTTGGCCATGGTTTATGCCGGGCATCAATTCGGGCAATGGGCCGGTCAGCTCGGTGATGGACGAGGCTTGCTGATTGCCCAGATTGTTGACCAGCATCAGCAGACCATTGATCTGCATTTAAAAGGTGCCGGTGCCACTCCCTATTCACGGATGGGCGATGGTCGCGCGGTGTTACGCTCGGTGATTCGTGAATATCTGGCCGGTCATGCCTTAAATGCCTTGGGCGTACCTTCCAGTAATGCCGTGGGATTTACTTCATCCACCCAAGGGGTACAGCGTGAAAAACTGGAACCGGGTGCAATGATGTTACGTACCTCGGACTGTCATATTCGGCTGGGGCATTTTGAATGGATCAATCAATATCAGCCAGATTTACTGCCTGAATTTACCCAGAAATGTATCGAATGGCATTATCCGGAATGTCTGAAGGCCGAGCAGCCTGTTTTAGCTTTTGCCACACAGGTGGTGCAGCGTACCGCAGTGATGATTGCCCAATGGCAGCTGGTCGGCTTTGCCCATGGGGTGATGAATACCGATAATTTAAATATCACCGGTTCTACCCTGGATTTTGGCCCTTACGGTTTTATGGAGCGCTTCCGTCCGAACTGGATCAACAACCATTCCGATTATCAGGGACGTTATACCTATCAGCAGCAGCCGAGTATTGGGCACTGGAACTTGTGGACCTGGCTGAACAACCTGATTCCGCTTTGTCCCGCAGACGATGACCAAGAGCAATGGAAAACGGATCTGGCTCAATGTCTGGCCCATTTTGAACCGACCTTCCTGGAACACTACAAGCATGGTTTAAACCAGAAAATGGGCTTACCCAGCTTCCATAAAGACAGCTTTGACTGTGCGATGGCTTTTTTAAGAATCTTGCAAAGCGAGCAGCTGGATTACACCCAGAGCTTTATTCGCCTGCAACATAAAGACTATGAAACGATTAAAGATGATTGCTTAGACCGTCGTCAGTTTGAAGCCTTCCTGACGCAATATGAGCGTATTCGTGAACATCAGGATACCGATGAACTGGATGCCGCCATGACCGCCGTCAATCCACATTACATCCTGCGCAACCATATGGCGCAAAAAGCAATTGAACTGGCCGAGCGGGATGATTTTTCTGAAGTCGAGCGTTTATTTCGCCTGCTCAGTCAACCCTATACCCGACAGACTGCGCTGGAAAAACCGGAAGATTTAGCGCCGCTGCCAAGCGATGTGCCTGAAGTGATGGTCAGCTGCTCGTCTTAAAGTATCCACATTGGCCTGGTAAATTGTGGATAATTTCAGCATTATCCACAAAGTGCCCTTCAACCTAAATTGCGTATGGCTTTGCATCCACTTGCGGCAAAAGTCGCTACTACCCTGCCTGAAGTCACAGTGACCCAGCCTTTTGGTGAGGGTTGTGATGTGTTTAAAGTGCAGGATAAAGTCTTTATGTTACAGTTTCATCTGCACGGACAAGCGGCCATTAATTTAAAAGTAGCGCCAGATCATGGTGCCATGCTGCGTGATATTTATCCGTATATTCGTAGCGGCTGGCATATGAATAAACAGCACTGGATTTCAGTGTATGAAGATGAAGAGCTGGATGAAGCTTTAATCGAAGATTTAGTGCTGAATTCTTATGCGTTGGTGGTGTCCAAACTCAAGAAACTGGATCGACAACGTATAGCGTTACTCAAAACTGTAGGCTCGCGTGTTTAGCTCGGGCAAAAACACAGAGATAAATCGTGCCCACAGTTTAATCCTGTCTCTCGTATGTAAAATCAGCGATTAAACTTTATATCTATCATTGAACAACTCAAAGGCTTTGCGCCACCCTGAATGTTCACTGCTGTGCTGGCTTTTTGCAATTAAATACTGCAATAGTGCTTTGATGGTGGCCACTGTATCGGAATTTAAACAGACAATAATCTGCTGTACACAGAAGTTGATCTGATGTTCCAGGCGGGAACTATCCTGGGTTTGTTCAAAATAGTGTATCGCGGGGGTGATATTGCGCTGAATTAAGCGTGCGACAAGCTCAGTATTGACGTGCATAGAAAAATTCCCAAAAGCGGGCTGCGGATTATACCGGAATTTTATTTACTTCAATTTTCAGGCTTATTAAAATTTACAAAATATTCTTGTTAAAAATTAAATTCATTTAAAAATTATAATATTAGAAATCCCCCCCTTATTATCTTGGTCTTATGCTTGATCAGTCTGCTGATTGATCATGGTTCTGGTACTAAACGTACAACCTACTTTCATAAAAAAAGCGAATAGGCATGCACCTATCCGCTTTTTCACTCCGCATGAAATTAATCTTCCGGATATTCAAAACGGTAGCCAACCCCATAGACTGCCTGAATCCACTCATGACGATTACCGGTTTCTGCCGCTTCGGAAATCTTGCGGCGCAGGTTTTTGATATGACTGTCAATCACCCGATCTGCAACATCAAAACTGTCCGGGTTAATATGGTCCAGCAACTGGGCACGGGAATAAACCTGCCCAACATGCTCTAAAAACAGTTCCAGTAAACGAAATTCGGTCGGGGTCAGGTTCAGTGCTTTTTGCTGATACCAGATCCGTTGCTGGGCTTTATCCATCCGGAATAAATCATTGGTTTCCGGTTCAGCCTTGCGGTCTAAGCGACGCAGCACTGCCTGCACACGTGCCACCAGTTCTTTCGGACTAAATGGCTTACAAATATAGTCATCTGCACCCATATTCAGGCCTAATACCCGGTCAATTTCTTCGGTACGCGCCGTAACCATAATAATGGGTAAATCAGACTGCTCACGTACTTTACGGCAAATGGTCAGCCCATCCATACGTGGCACCATCAGATCCAGAATCATCAGGCTCGGTTTACGCTGCAAAAAGCTGTTATAGGCTTCTTGTCCATCATGAAACATACTGACCTCAAACCCAGCAGCTTCAAGATAGTCGCGGACCAATTGAGCGAGTTCAACTTCATCTTCAACCAGCATGACATGTTTCATGAATATCTTTTCCTTTTATTGTTTGGTCGGAATCGGGAAAGTCAGTTTGCAGCGCAAGCCACCCAATGGCGAATGCGCAAAACTCAGCTGGCCACCCATGGCCTGCGCAATTTTAGCAGACAGCGCCAGACCTAAACCGGTACCGCCAGTGCTCCGCGTACGCGAATCATCCACCCGGTAAAAACGCTCGCCTAAACGGGCTAGCTGTTCATCGGTCAGGCCAAATGGACTGTCATCGACATAGACACTCCATTCTGTTGCCGTCTGCTCACTATGAATATGAACCTGCCCACCGGCCTCAGTATAACGAATACTGTTCGCAATCAAGTTCACCATAATTTGTTTAAAGCGGTCTATATCTAATTGTAAAGGCACAGCTTCACCTTCTAGACGCACGCTTAACTCGGCCTGTTCAAACTTCGGCCGGAAATTCTCGACTTCCTGTTCAATCACCTGCCAAGGGTTGATTGAGGCCAGATAGAATTTCAGCTGCATGGCTTCGGCCTGCGCCAGATCAGCCAGGTCCTGAGTCAGTTTTTTCAGGCTGCTGACCTGACGCATCATTGCATCTAAGTGTTCCGGTGTGGCTTTACGGATACCATCCTGCATAGCCTCAATTTGGGCCTGTAACACTGCCAGCGGGGTTTTTAATTCGTGTGAGGTATCAGCCACCCACTGCCGGCGTGAGGTTTCATGCTGATCTAAAATGACTGCCAGCTGATTCAGCTCTGTAGATAAATCACCGAGTTCATCATTACGGTTTACTTTCACCTGATACTGATAATTGCCTTTGGTCAGTTCACGGGTCCCATTGAGCAGACGCTGAATCGGCTTTTTAAAATAGGTCGCCAATAACCAGGCCACCAGTAAACTGGCAATAAAGGACAGACCATAAATCAGCAGCAGATAACGCTTTTGTTCGCTAAAGAAATTAATGCTGAGCGCATCATCCTGATCCAGCACCGGTTTTAAACCCAGATAGCCGACCACCTGATTGTTCATTAAAATCGGGCGATACGACATTTGTCCTTCTGCTGGCTCACCGACCACAAACTGGCGTTTGGCATCATATAAAGCCAGACGCGAGCTAAGACCCAAACGGTCCGGCATGGAAATAAACTGTTTTTTGCCATCCGATTGTGGCTGATTCGGACGCGGATTCTGGGCACTGCCCTGATTAACCCGGGTGGTATTCTGCTGCGCGCTTAAAGGAAATTTCAGGCCTTCAAAGGGACGGTACTCGGAAGGCAGATTCATTTCCAGCCATTTCAATTCCTCCTGCGAGGCCTGGCGTTTTTGCGGATCTGGTTCAGCCAGCGTTGGCGCCACATTCATTAAGGTATGTTCTTCAAAATAACGCTGCTGCAAGGCAATATCGTACTGACGGCGCAACCACCAGCGCGACAGGCGGTCATAATCTTCCGGGCCGGCCTGTCCTTCAATTTGCAGGATTTGCGCCTGAATGGCATTGCCCCAATCATGATAGACACCATACACACCGGCCAGATTATGAATCACATGATCCAGCTTCTGCATTTCGACATCGGCCACGTATTTGGTGAAATTGCGTTGCATATTCCAGTGCAGCACCCACAGGCTGACCGTGGAAATGACCAGCGCGGTCAATAGCACAGTCAAAAACAGGCGCAGGGCGATTGGAATCCGGCGTATTTTCAAAACACTCATCTCAATTTTTCTTTTATTTCACTATTGTAGCGAACAGTGTTTGAAAAAACTCTCCATTGTTTCTTCATCTTTATTATTTATTCTTGTCGCAGGTAAAAATAACTGTATCGCGGTTCTGTGTGGAGACAATAATCATGAAAACGATGACAAAAATTGCGCTTGTTTCAGTGGGTTTACTCAGTGTCGGGACACTGACAGCCTGTCAGTCAACCAATAGTACAGCAACGCCGGAACGTGAAGGCCGTATGGCTCATTCCATGCACGGCAAACATGCACGCCTAAGCCCGGAACAGCGTGAACAATGGCAGCAGCTGCGTACTGAACGCCGCCAGATGATGCAGCAGATCAAAACGGCCTGTGAAGGCAAAGCTGCCGGACAGGTGGTTCAGGTCAAAGCCGGTGAAAAAACCGTGAATGGGACCTGTACCCTAATATTTACGCCGGAACGCCAGCAGCTTAAACACAGCCGTGAACATCGTCCAATGCGTGGCGATGTACGCCAGTTTAAACAGTATGCTGCTCAGACGGGTGCCTTAACCGATGCCAAACGTGCCGAACTGGTGAAACAGTATGATCAGCGCCTAGCACAGCGTCAGGCCCGTCAACAGGCTATGGCCAATGCCTGTAACGGTAAAATAGCCGGTCAGACTGTCCAGATTAAACTGGGGGATAAATCGGTCAATGGTCAATGCAGCCTGCGTTTTAAACCGAATACCGCTGTGACCATTCCGGCCAAAGTGGCTTAAGCGAAGTCAGCAAATAAAAAAGGCGCATGGTGCGCCTTTTTTATTGGACATATCTGTTTACGTTTTTGACTATTTGTCCACTTCCTATACCGATAAATCTGTTTACACTCAATACACTTAGCTATTTCAAGTTAAAAATCTTTGACTTTACAGTCACCAAGAAAAGCCGTTGAAATGCTTGTACCCAATTAGAAGATGTTGCACGATTAAAACATTCAAGATGCGCCTGTGAAGGCGCGTGAACTCACTGATTTAGGATTATAACCGCTGGTTAAACCAGTATTGAGGAACCCGATATGCCACAATACAAAGCGCCACTACGTGATATGCAATTTGTTTTGCATGAATTATTAAATGCTGAAGAACATTATGCAAAACTCCCTGCATTCTCTGGAAACGTAAGCCGTGAGTTGGTTGACCAATATTTAGAAGCTGCTGCTGACTTCTGTGAAAATGAACTATCTCCTTTAAACCAGGTGGGCGACCGCGAAGGCTGTACCTGGAACGATGGTGTAGTCACCACGCCGACTGGCTTTAAAGAAGCGTATCAAAAATATATCGAACTGGGTTTCCCGTCTTTATCTGCCGAAGAACAGTACGGCGGTCAGGGTTTACCAAACTCTCTGGGCATTACCATTTCTGAAATGGTCGGTACCGCAAACTGGGCTTGGGGTATGTATCCGGGTCTGTCTCATGGTGCAGTACGTACCCTTGAGCACCACGGTTCGCAAGAACAAAAAGATACCTATCTGCCAAATCTGGTATCAGGTGTCTGGACCGGGACCATGTGTCTGACCGAATCTCATGCCGGTTCTGACCTCGGCATTATCCGTACCAAAGCGGAACCAAATGCGGATGGCAGCTATGCAATTTCTGGCGAGAAAATCTTTATCTCTGCTGGTGAGCACGACATGGCCGAGAACATCATCCATATCGTTCTGGCACGTTTACCAGGTGCACCGAAAGGCACCAAAGGTATTTCACTGTTCATCGTACCGAAATTCAACCTGAATGCTGATGGTTCAATCGGTGAGCGTAATGCTGTGCGTTGTGGCTCGATCGAACACAAAATGGGGATTCACGGTAACGCGACTTGCGTGATTAACTTTGACAACGCCAAAGGTTACTTGATTGGACCTGAAAACCGTGGTCTGAACTGTATGTTCACTTTCATGAACACGGCGCGTATCGGTACTGCAGTACAAGGTCTGTCTGCATCTGAATCTTCATTCCAGGGCGCTTTGGCGTATGCAAAAGACCGTCTGGCCATGCGTTCACTGTCTGGTCCGAAAGCACCAGAAAAAGAAGCCGATCCGATCATTGTGCATCCAGCAGTACGTAACATGCTGTTGACCCAGAAAGCATTTGCTGAAGGTGGCCGTGCGCTGGTTTATCTATTGGCTCAATATGCAGACGTGGTTGAGCAGGCTGCTGAGGAAGAAGACCGTAAATTTGCCGACAACATCCTGTCTTTATTGACACCAATTGCCAAAGCCTTCCTGACCGAAACCGGTTCAGAAGCTGCAAAACACGGTGTACAGGTGTTTGGTGGTCACGGCTTTATTTCCGAGCACGGTATGGAGCAGATTGTACGTGATACGCGTATTTCTTGCCTGTACGAAGGTACTACTGAAATTCAGGCACTTGACCTGCTTGGCCGTAAGGTTCTGGGTACGCAAGGCGCGATGCTGAAAGACTTCACCAAGATCATTCACAAATTCGCAGAAGCCAACAAAGACAATGCCGGCATGAAAGAGTTTGTTGAACCGCTGGCCGCGCTGAACAAAGAATGGGGCGACCTGACCATGCAAATTGGTATGCGTGCGATGCAAAACCCTGAAGAAGTCGGTGCTGCAGCAGTCGATTACCTCTACTTCTCTGGCTATGTGACACTGGCTTACCTATGGGCACGTATGGCACTGGTTGCACAAGAAGCCTTGGCTGCAGGTACTACCGATGTCGACTTCTATAATGCCAAAGTGACCACTGCACGCTTCTACTTCAAGAAGATCCTGCCACGTGTACGCTCGCATGTTGACGTGATTGCGACTGGCCTGGATCCATTGATGGCGCTTGATGCTGAACACTTCGCCTTCTAATGCACGTGATGTGTAGTAACTTGTAATGGATGTAAAAAGGACGGCCAGCTGTTGGCGGTCCTTTTTCTCTATTTATCACGCTATATTAACCTTTCGTCGTCTAATCAATTGAAATCTCATCGTTTAGACTGACCTGATCACTATGAATAAACAAGAAACAGGTGAAATGAACTATGCCAATTTATAACGCACCGCTTGCCGATATGAAATTCATCCTGAATGATGTCTTCCAAGCAGAACAATTCTGGCAAAATAACGAAAATCTCGCCCACCTCGATGCTGCAACCGCAGAAGCCATTCTTGAAGAAATGGCCAAATTTACCCAGAACGTTACCCTGCCCTTAAACCGCACTGGTGATGAAGAAGGTGCCCAATATAACAATGGCAGCGTAACTACACCGGCCGGTTTTAAAGAAGCATTCAAGCAATATGCCGAAGGCGGCTGGATTGGCCTGGGTGCCGATGAAGAATGGGGCGGTCAAGGCATGCCAAAAATGCTGACCGTTCTGTCGGATGAAATGATTTTTGCTACTAACCCGTCATTCATGCTGTATCCACTGCTGTCAGTTGGTGCGGGTATGGCGCTGAGCAGCTATGCTTCTCAGGAACAAAAAGAAACCTATTTACCAAAAATTTATTCAGGTGAATGGTCTGGCACCATGTGTCTGACTGAACCACATGCCGGTACCGATTTGGGGATTATTAAAACCAAAGCGGAACGCAACGAAGATGGCAGCTATAACATTACCGGGACCAAAATCTTTATTACCGGTGGTGATCATGACCTGGCTGAAAACATCATTCACCTGGTACTGGCCAAAACCCCAGATGCACCTGCCGGTTCACGCGGTATTTCGCTGTTTATCGTACCGAAATTCCTGGTCAATGCCGATGGTTCACTCGGTGAACGTAACCCGGTTGGCCCAGGCTCTATCGAACACAAAATGGGGATTAAAGCCTCTGCCACGTGTGTCATGAACTTTGATGGTGCCAAAGGCTATCTGGTCGGTAAAGAAAACGAAGGCCTGGCAGCCATGTTCGTGATGATGAACTATGAACGTCTGTCAATGGGTATTCAGGGTTTAGGCGCCTCTGAATTTGCTTACCAGAATGCAGCACAATATGCGACTGACCGTTTACAGGGCCGCAGCGCTTCAGGTGTACAATCACCAAACAAACCGGCTGACAGCATTTTAGTACATGGTGATGTACGTCGTATGCTCTTAAATGTGCGCGCCAACAACGAAGCATCACGTGCCTTTGCAGTCTATGTCGGCCAACAGCTGGACATCACCAAATTCTCGACTGATGCAGACGCGGTGAAAAAAGCCAATGACCGTGTGGCGCTGCTAACGCCTATTGCCAAAGCCTATTTAACCGATACCGCCTTCCAGGCAACCCTAGATGCGCAAATGTGCTTCGGTGGTCATGGCTATATCCGTGAATGGGGCATGGAGCAATGTGTACGTGATTTACGTATTGCGCAAATTTATGAAGGTACCAATGGCGTACAGTCACAAGATTTAATTGGCCGTAAAACCATTAAATGTCAGGGTGCCTATATTGCAGAATATATTGCTGAAATCCGTGACTTTGCCAACCAGTTAGATGCTGATCTGAACTTCATTAAAGATGCGACCTTAGATGCAGCTACAGAAGTCGAATCAGTAACACAATACATTCTGAATGCGGCGTCTGAAAATGCAGAATTCCCGAATGCAGCAGCGGTCGATTATTTACACGCGGTTGGTCTGCTCAGCTTTGCCTATATGTTTGCCCGTATTGCCCAAGCAGCGCAGGCCAAACAGGGTGAGTTCTATCAGAACAAACTGGCGCTGGGTCTGTACTTTGTACAACGCATTCTGCCAGAGCTGGAAATGCGAATTACCCGTATCAAAGCCGGTTCTGATGTGATCATGAAATTCTCGGAAGATTATTTCACTCATCAGGCTTAAGCTTTTTATCTCTCAAAAACGCCTGCACTGTCAGGCGTTTTTTTATAGCATCCATGTTTGCCTGCTGTTTTTACACCACTTTTCCTGTAGTTGTGCACAGTTTTTGCATGAGTTTTTCTTATTCATTCAGCAGAATCAGGAGGAGCATATGACAGCACGGCATCCCAAAGTAGAAAAAATAGAAACCCTCCTCGACCGGCTGGGTAATCTGGCCGTTGAAAGTTTTCACTATATTGCCCTGTTCGTGATTGGCTGTATGGTGATCTGGTCGGCCGGCCATACTGTGGTCGATATTCTGACCGTCAAACAATATGCCACGATTGATGATATTTTACTGCTGTTCATTTATTTGGAGCTCGGTGCCATGGTGGGTATTTACTTTAAAACCAACCACATGCCAGTACGCTTCCTGATTTATATTGCCATTACCGCCCTGACCCGGCTGCTGATTTCCGATATCCAGCACGACCATAAAGCGGATATTGACCTGGTGATTATTACCGGTTCGATTCTGATTCTAGCCTTTGCGATTCTGGTGGTACGTTTTGCCTCCTGGAATTATCCATCGGTAATTCGGGATAAACACAGTGAAAAACCGTTGCCACAAGGCAAGACCCCACGCCCGGAAGATGATGAACTGGCCTAAACAC
Source organism: Acinetobacter sp. YH12116 (assembly GCF_013418895.1). Taxonomy (NCBI): domain Bacteria; kingdom Pseudomonadati; phylum Pseudomonadota; class Gammaproteobacteria; order Moraxellales; family Moraxellaceae; genus Acinetobacter; species Acinetobacter sp. YH12116. Next base: position 38,981 of record NZ_VPBE01000022.1, read on the forward strand.
CAAAATCACATCCATCATTCAAATCTGAAGAACAAAAAGCGCGCCTGGATACCACTACGGCGCGCTGATTTTTGAGTGAAGATTCACCGGATCATCAGTTTGGTTCAAATAGTTTTCCTTAGCGCTGGAGCGCTCCGGATGATCTAACGGTTTGGCACCAAAATATAACGACCATTTTCATAAATCCAGTAGCTGCCATTTGGCGGAGCCGGCAAACCTAAACGGCGCCAGTCAGTAATGATGGTCTGCGTGCTGCTTTCAATCCGGGCCACATTCGGGTCACCATTGACCCAGCTATAACTTTGCGAATTCTGGTAAATGGTGGTGGGCGCCTGATATTGAATACTGATGCCCGGACGTACCGGTTGATGGCCCCATTGCGGACGGGGCGGATAATATTGTGGTGGCCTGTGCTGCGGATAAGACGGGCGATGCTGTGGATAATGCTGCGCATGCGATTTTCGCTCCACACCCTGATAACTGGCCCAGCGATTGGTATCGGCCAGCGATAATGTCGAGATGGCAGACAATCCAATGCCTAACCATAAACCTGCTTGTATTCTTTTCACTACCCGACTCCCAAACATCAGCCTATTGATTTTACTATAAAACAGGATTAAGGATAAAAAATGAACATGCATGCTTTATACAAGTTTTTTAGATGAATGGCGGTAGATCGGCCGTATTTCTCAGTGAAAATAATGGCCTACTTTTATGCTACACTCGCTTTTTTTCATACTAGGTTCATGCTTGTGTCTGATTTAAGTTTTGATCGTCTTTATGAATATTTCTGCAAAGTACCCAGTGTTCAAAAAAACTTGATCGATGCCTATGGCACAGATGGTGCTCAGGCATGGTGGTTTAAATTTCAGATTAATGTAGCACACCCACTGGCCTGGCAAACCGTACAGGAACTGGGTCATGTGCTGAACTATATTTCCAAGAATGAACGTTTGCCAACGCAGTTTTTACCGGTATCGCCACCACCTTATATGAATGGTGAAGCCAAAGACTTCCTGTCTTGGGTGATCCAGTGTAATCATGCCGATTTCCCGCCCGATGTGGTCTGCGACTGGCTGGAAGCGCGTTTGCCGAATCCGGTTGAAGATGAAAGCCAGTGGAAAATTAAAACCGACCTGAGCGAGCTGGATGAGCTGTCTGATAAAGATCTGGATGAACTGGTACCACCGAATCCGGGGCAAAACTAAGCGTTAAACCTTAGTACTGACCTCTCCCTGACTCTCTCCTAGAAGGTTAAGGAAAAGCGTATATCCCTAACCTTCTCTTACGAGGAGGAGAAAAAGCTATTGTTCCTAACTCCCCTTGTAAGAAAAAGGAAATTGCTCCTGTAGTGGTTTAATAAAGTTGGACACCAAATTAGGTGATAATAGATTCACCAATGAGGTGCTTATGAAACCAAGACGTACATTTACTCCAGAGTTTAAAGTTGAAGCTGCTAGCCTTGTACTCGAT
>NZ_VPBE01000023.1:0-38628 GCF_013418895.1 Acinetobacter sp. YH12116
AATACCAACGAACAGCCCAAAGAATGATTTCACCTTGAAAGTGCCGACCGTGGAAGGGATTCATCTGCTGTATCTCGAAATAAATAAGATATTTAGCTTATCATGTCAGCCTATTTGCAACAGTGCCCACAAATATCAGGGCAATCAGTTGCCCATAAGCATGATTTAAATGTAGGCGCTTAAATAACTTTTTATTGATATTTGACATGGTTAAAGCAGTTTATTCGTTCTGCCGAGCAGTTTAGCACGCTTTATTTTAAAACTGACTGTGCTTTAAGCACTTTCACGAAAAAGCTGGTGAAAAGAGTGCAGGCGGGTGGTTTTTTTCATACAATATGCGCACCTAGAGAAAGGTGCAAATAATGAGTAATACCACCCCTGATTTCCAAGCCGATGAATTTCTATTAGATCATTATGTGGGCAAAACACCATTGGTACGCTTGCAGCGTCTTGCAAGTCATACCCAAGCCACGGTGTTGGCCAAATTGGAAGGCAACAATCCGGCAGGTTCAGTCAAAGACCGCCCAGCGTATAACATGATTATGCAGGCGGAAAAGCGCGGTCAGATCAAACCGGGTGATACCTTGATTGAAGCCACCAGCGGAAATACGGGGATTGCACTGGCCATGGTGGCTGCCATGCGTGGTTATCAGATGAAACTGATCATGCCGAATAACATGAGTCAGGAACGTAAAGATGCCATGCGTGCCTATGGCGCCGAACTGATTGAAGTGACCAAAGAACAGGGCATGGAAGGAGCACGTGACCTGGCCCTGCAAATGCAGGCCGAAGGTAAAGGTCTGGTACTGAACCAGTTTGGCAACCCGGACAATGTCGAAGCGCATTACCTGACCACCGGGCCGGAAATCTGGCAGCAAACTGGCGGTAAAATTACCCACTTTGTCAGCTCGATGGGGACCACTGGCACCATTATGGGGGTATCCAAATACCTGAAAGAAATGAATCCGGATATTCAGATTGTTGGGTTACAGCCTTCAGATGGTTCCAGCATTGCCGGTATTCGCCGCTGGCCAGAAGAATATTTACCGACCATTTTTGACCGCAGTCGTGTCGACCGGATTATTGATATTCCGCAAATTGAAGCCGAGCGGACCATGCGTAAACTGGCGCAAAAAGAAGGTATCAGTGCCGGAACGTCATCGGGTGGTGCGGTCTGGGCTTCACTGAAACTGGCAGAAGAAAACCCGGATGCGGTGATTGTCTGCATTATCTGCGACCGGGGTGACCGTTATTTATCGACCGGTTTATTTTCCGTTCAAGATCCTGAATAAACCGCCGTCAAGCTGTAGAGAAAATTATGCGTCTACCTGTGTTGGTATTTGATATTGAAACATGGACCGACCTGAAGTCGGGGGCGCATCTGTATGGTCTGGATTTGCCTGAGGCAGATCTGGAGCAGGCGCTGATGAAGCTGCGCCGTCAGGAATCGGGCATGGATTTTCAGCGTTTGCCGCTGCATGAAATTGTCTGTATTTCCGGTCTGTGGATTGATGAAACCGGCTTAATGACCCTGTTTTCTTTTAGCCGGGAACAGTATACCGAAGCCGAAATCCTGAAAAAATTTCTGTCGATTTTTGACAAGCGTCATCCGACTCTGGTGAGCTGGAACGGTTCGCAGTTTGATTTGCCGGTGATTTTATATCGTGCCATGTATCATGGCCTGTCTGCGCCAAGTCTGTTTGATCAGGGCGAAATTGACACGCAAAAGCGCTATAATAACTACCAGAACCGCTATCATCAGCGGCATATTGACTTGATGGATGTGATGGCCATGTTTAATGGCCGGAATTTCCAGAAACTGGATGATATGGCGCATCTGCTGGGTTTTCCGGGTAAACGCGGTGAAGCCGGTTATCATGTGCCGGAATATATCCGCGCCGGTGAATGGCTCAAACTCACCAGCTATTGTGAAGGTGATGTGCTGAATACCTGGCTGATCTATCTGCGCTGGCTCTTGCTGAAAGGGCAGTTGCAGCTGGATGATCATCGCCTGTGGGTTCAGACCACCATCCAGTATTTATCCAGCCTGCCACAGCATGGCGAGTTCCTTGCAGCCTGGCGTCAGAATGCACAAGCCACAGACTTTACTGTTGCAGATTTCCCATCTTCCACACTTTAGGTGCTCATGAAACATCGTCCATCCGCTCGTCCAGCTCAACCCCTGATCCATACCTTTCAGGTTGAGTCGCTGTCCCATGAAGGGCGCGGGATTGCACACTATGGTTCACAGCCTGAGCATCCGCAGGATAAACACGGCAAGAAGGTGTTTATTCAAGGCGCCTTGCCGGGTGAAACAGTCAAAGCACGGATTCATCATGTCACCAAACGGTTAGAAGAAGCCGACTGTATCGAACTGTTATCTGCACCTGCCGAGATGCGGGTCGAGCCGCCGTGTCCGTATTTTGGTGTCTGTGGCGGCTGCAATATGCAGCATATCCAGCTGGATGAGCAGATTCGTTTAAAACAGGATGTACTCAAGTCGCACCTGCAGCATTTTGCCGGCATTCAACCGGATGAATGGCTGACACCGTTACGTTCAACCCGGGAGGATTATCGCCGCCGTGCCCGGATCGGGGTGCGTTATTTCCCGAATAAAGACAAACTGGTGGTTGGTTTCCGGGAACGCCAGAGCAACCGGCTGACCTCAATTGACCGCTGTCTGATTCTGGACCGTGAACTCGGTTCAATCACCCGCCTGAAACAACTACTCCAAAGTCTAAAAGGCAAAGCCGACATTGGTCATGTAGAATTGGCAATGGGTGACACGGAAATTGCCCTGTTGGTCCGGCATACGGAAAAATTATCTGAGTCAGATGTCAACCAACTGCTCAAATTTGCGTTACAGAAACAATGGCAACTGTATCTGCAGCCTGCGGGACCAGACAGTGTGCAACGTGTAGATCAACCTGATCAGGCCATGCGTCTGCATTATGCACTGCCGGAATTTGAGCTGAAATTTGCTTTCCATCCGCTGGATTTTACCCAGGTAAATTCCACCGTGAATCCGCAAATGGTCAAGCTGGCATGTGATTTGCTTCAGTTGCAGGCAGGTGAGCGTGTGCTGGATCTGTTTTGTGGATTAGGCAATTTCTCTTTACCTTTGGCGCGCTGTGTCGGCGAAAACGGTACGGTGGTTGGCGTGGAAGGTTCAGATGAAATGGTGCATCGTGGTGCGGAAAATGCCCAGCTGAACGGGTTAACTCAGGTGAAATTCTTTTCACAAGATTTAACAAAAGATTTTTCGCATCATTCTTGGGCAAATCAAGGATTTGATGCATTATTGATTGACCCTCCGCGCTCCGGTGCCGAGGAAGTCATGCATTATGTGCCCAAATTTGGTGCGGCAAGAATCGTTTATGTGTCATGTAATCCGGCTACACTTGCAAGGGATGCGGGGATGCTGGTGCAACAGGGCTATCGTTTAAGCAAAGCCGGGGTGATGGATATGTTTAGCCATACCGGTCATGTAGAATCGATTGCCTTATTTGAGCAGGAAAAATCAATAAACGATTTATAGAAAATGAAGTATATAGAGGTAGGAGTAGGGTATGGTCACAGTACGTGAACAACTTCCTGGACGATTAAACGAATTGTCTGAGGAAACGACTGTAGAACATGCCGAGCAAGCACGACAGGATCTGGCAGAATGGCTGGACCGGGTTCGTGACATCTTAGATGGGGCAGCATTAGCAAAACTCGAAGAAGTTGCCACCTATACGTTACAAAAAGAGCTGGAAACGACAGTCAAGCACCGGTCCAATACCTTGTATACCGGAATTGAAATGGCCGATATTCTGGCGCATTTGCATGTCGATGAAGATACCTTGTCGGCTGCCATGCTGTACCGCAGTGTGCGTGAAGGGGTGATGACCCTGGAAGAAGTGCGTGAGCATTTCGGTGACAGCGTACATACCCTGGTCAAAGGTACCCTGTCGATGGGTAAGCTGTCCGAGCTGATTGAAAAGAATAAACGGCTGGAAGATCACTTCAATAACAACCAGCGCGAGCATCTGACCGGCATTTATAAAATGCTGATTTCAGTCACTGAAGATGTGCGTGTGGTGCTGATCAAGCTGGCCGAGCGTACCTATGCCTTACGTGAACTGACCACTGCGTCCAAAGAGCGTCAGGAACGGGTCGCGCGTGAAATTCTGACCATTTACTCGCCGCTGGCGCACCGTCTGGGCATCGCCCAGTTAAAATGGGAGCTGGAAGATCTGGCTTTCCGTTATCTGGCGCCGGACCGTTATAAAGAAATTGCGTCTTTACTGAATGAAAAACGGCTGGAACGTGAGCAATATATCCAGTTTGTAATTGATAAGCTCAAGAGTGAACTGGCGGCGCATGGCATTGAGTCGGAAATTACCGGCCGGGTTAAACACATTTATTCGATTTATCGAAAAATGAAGAGTAAAGACCTGAGCTTCGACCAGCTCTATGACATTCGTGCAGTGCGGGTACTGGTCAAAACCATTCCGGAATGTTATCACTCGCTCGGTATCGTACATCAGCTGTGGCGGCATATTCCGCATCAGTTTGATGACTACATTACCAATCCGAAAGCCAATGGTTATCGCTCGCTGCATACTGCAGTGATTGCTGAAAACAAGTCGCTGGAAGTGCAAATCCGTACCATGGAAATGCATGAAGAAGCAGAACTTGGCGTGTGTTCGCACTTTAACTATAAAGAAGGCAGCAAAACCACCGATCATTCCTTCAATCATCGTTTGCATTCTTTGCGTGCGGTGCTGGAACATTATCAGGAACGTAATGATGCCAGTGCGCATAAGTCCGATGATGAAACTGAAAACTTCGAGCAGCTGCAAGAGTTTGAAGATTTTGAAAAGATTTATGTGTTTAGCCGCGATGGGGATATTAAAGAATTACCGCGTGGCTCGACCGTGCTGGACTTTGCCTACCATGTGCATACCGAGGTTGGTAACAAGTGTTATGCCGCGCGGGTCAATCAGCGTTATGTGCCGCTGACCTATACCTTAAAAACCGGTGAACAGGTCGAAATTCTGACCAAGAAAGACCGTGAACCAAACCGTGACTGGCTGGTGAACTCACTTGGTTATATCAAGACTGCGCGGGCGCGTGACAAGTTACGCCACTGGTTCAGACAGCAGGACCGCAGCAAGAATCTGGAAATTGGCCGTGATATTCTGAATAAGGAATTGTCGCGTCTGGCGATTCACCCGAAAAGTATCGACTTGAATGATTACTGCAATCACTTTAATGTCAAACTCGGTGAAGACATTCTGATTGGTCTGGTCAATGGTGAAATCAGCCTGCATGCGCTGATTAACCAGGTTAACCGGCATATGCATCTGGATCAGGATGAACCGGAACTGGTATTAAAACCGACCCTGAATCCGCGAGCCAGCCATACCTTGTCGGCGCATGGTATTCTGATTGATGGTCTGGATAACGTTGAGCTGCATATTGCTCAGTGCTGCCAGCCGGTACATGGTGAATCCATTGCTGGTTATATTACCCTGAATCGCGGCGTCAGCATTCATAAGGTGGCTTGTCCGGATTATGTACGCATGATCAGCCAGGAGCCAGAACGTGCGGTGGAAGCCGACTGGGAAATGCAGCCAACCCGTGGTCAAAGCGTGCAGATTGTAGTGGAAGCCTATGATCGCCGTGGTCTGCTGAAAGATCTGACTCAGGTGATTTTCTCCGATCAGATTAATATTCGTCAGGTGAATACCATTTCCGAAAATGATGGTATTGCCAATATGAAGCTGTTAATTGAAGTCAAAGGTCTGGCGCAATTGTCACGTCTGCTGGCACGTTTGGAGCAGCAGCCGGGGATTATCAGCGCACGTCGTCTGGTGCAGGGCAATTAAACTTTCTTTCTTATCTTTGAAAAAACCAGTGATCTTGATCGCTGGTTTTTGTTTAGGCAGGGAATGCGTCCACACATGAGCGCACAGATCATTCTAGAATTGGCCCATCTGGCACAGATTGCACCGCAGCAGCCGGCGCTGGAGCGTAAAGCGCACATCCAGCAGCAAAAGCAGGCCATTTATGCTTTTCGTAACCAGCGCCTATCGGCCTATTTAAACGCGCCAATCTGCTCGGATGATTTTGCCCGTACTGCGTATGGCAAGCCGTTTTTACCTGCGTATCCGCAGTTGGCCTTGAATCATAGCCACAGCCGTCAGCATTATGCGCTGGCCTATAGCGAGCAGCTGCAAGATGTTGGGGTGGATGTTGAGGATCTGGATCGCAAGGTGCGCTTTGAGAGTCTGGCCAGGCACATGTTTCATCCGGCTGAATGGGAATTGTGGCAGGCTTATGGCCAGGAGACAGATTACTGGTTTAAGGTCTGGACCACCAAGGAGGCTGTTCTGAAAGCGTCAGGGCTGGGTATTCGCATGAGCCTGAACCAGCTGAATAGCGGGGTTCATCCGCATCAGCAGGGTGGATTCTGCCATCATGAGGGCTTGGGTACGTTTGCCTATCAGCATCTGAAGATTGGTGGCTGTATGCTGACCGTAGCCTGGCGCTCTGAACGTTCCTGCAAGGGATTTCAGTTTCCCAAGCTGCAACTGATCCGCCATTAAAAAAGCCCATCCGGAGATGGGCTTTTGCTGGTATGGGAGGGATAAGAATTAAGGAATTTCTTCCTCTTCAAATTCCGGTTTTACCTGCACAATAAAGTCTTGACGGTTCAGACCACGCCACAGTGCAAAGGCGGTACCAATATAAATCGAAGAATAAGTCCCGACAAAGACACCGACAAACATGGCAATCGAGAACCATTTCAGGCCATCACCGCCCATCAGCATCATCGCCACCACCACCAGTAACAGTGTCATCGAAGTGTGGATGGTACGACGTAAGGTTTCGGTTAAGGCAATATTGACCACTTCCAGCGGCGAAGCGCCACGAATTTTACGGAAGTTTTCACGAATACGGTCCGAGACTACAATGTTATCGTTGAGCGAGAAGCCGATAATTGCCAGCAGGGCTGCCAAAACGGTCAGGTCAAATGGCCATTGCATCATCGCAAAAATACCCACAGTCACGATAATATCGTGGAACAGGGACAGCACCGCACCCATCGCCAGTTTAAACTCGAAGCGGATGGTGACGTAAATCAGCATCAGGATCAGTGCCAGTGCCACGGCACCTGCAGAACGTACATACAGCTCGTTACCGACCTGACCGCCGACCACATCAACCTTGGTCACATCGGCGCTGTTGCCCGGCAATTGTGCCGCTGCGGTAATGGTCTGGGTCAGGTCTTCGACTTCAATCTCGTCCTGCACCGGCATACGCACCATCAGGTCACGTTCAGAACCCAGGGTTTGTACCACTGGATCACGGAAACCGGCCTGCGTCAGGGCAGAAGAGACATCGCTGGCTTTCACCGGATTGCTGTAGTTCAGCTCTGCGGCAATACCGCCGGTAAAGTCCAGACCCAGATTTAAGCCTTTGGTGGCAATAAAGAAGATGCTGGCCACGGTTAAAATGATCGAAAGCAATGCCGCCGGCAACGCAATCTTCATAAACGGAATGACGCGCTCATCATCCGGACGGCCGTATTTTTTCGGATTCAGTTGAGTATTCTCAGTCATCATCGATCTCCTTAAATGCTCAACTTTTTCAGGTTACGGCGTTTGCCATAAATGATCTGTACAATCGCACGGGTTACGGTAATGGCCGTAAACATCGAGCAGACAATACCAATCATTAGGGTCACGGCGAAGCCTTTAATCGGACCGGTACCAATCGCGAACAGAATGAACGCCACCAGGAAGGTGGTTAAGTTCGAGTCGAAAATGGTGTTATAGGCCCGGTCATAACCAGCCACAATGGCCTGTTTCGGTGAGGCCCCCCATTTGATCTCTTCCCGTATTCGCTCACAAATCAGGACGTTGGCATCGACCGCCATACCAATGGTAATGACGATACCGGCAATACCCGGTAAGGTTAAAGAAGCACCAATCCATGACATCACTGTCAGGATCATCGCCAGGTTAAACACCAGCGCGAAGTTGGCAATCACACCAAACAGACGGAAGAACACCACCATCCAGATCGCAACCAGAATAAAACCGATCTGGGTCGAGGTTACGCCCTTGTCGATATTTTCCTGACCCAGACTAGGACCAATCACACGTTCTTCAACGAAGTACATTGGCGCAGCCAGGGCACCGGCACGTAGCATTAATGCCAGTTCAGCCGCTTCTTGCGGTGAATCCAGACCGGTAATCCGGAACTGTGAACCCAACACTGCCTGAATGGTCGCGGCGTTGATCACTACAGATTCTGTATATGGGGTACGCACTTCAGTCTGGACGCCGGTTTCCGGATCAGTTACATAGCTGATGCGCTGCTTGTTCTCAATGAACAGAACCGCCATACGTTTACCGACCGCATTACGGGTCGCGTCTGCCATCAGCTTACCGCCTGCAGAGTCGAGGGTAATATTTACCTCGGCACCGCCAGTATCCTGACTAAAGCCACTCGATGCATTCTGTACGCGCTCACCGGTTAAAATACGGCTACGGTTCAGCAGCAACTGACGGCCACTGTCGAGCGATTCAAAGGCAAAGGCTTCAGTGCCCGGTGGTAAGGTCTGGCTGCTGAGCTGACCGGTATACGGGTCAATATGCTGATCATTCAGATCAGAGACCAGACGGAATTCCAGGTTCGCAGTACGACCCAGAACACGCTTGGCTTCAGCGGTATCCTGTACACCCGGCAATTCCACCACAATACGGTTGCTGCCTTGGGTTTGTACCAGCGCTTCGGCCACACCTAACTCGTTAATACGGTTACGTAGCGTGGTCAAGTTCTGGTTTACGGCATAGGATTCAATTTCCTGCTTGCGCGTGTCGGTATAAGTCAGGCGCAACATGGCACCATCTGTGGTGGCCAGTGCCTGCTGGTTAAACTCGTTACCGTTACGGCGCAAGAAGTCCATTACGGCTGAGCGGTCATCATTGTTAGCGAACTGCACGGTAATGGTGTTGTTATTCAAAGACAGGCTGTTGAATTTCAGCTTGTTGTCGCGCAGTTGGCGACGCAGGTCAGTCGCAGAGGTTTCCATGCGCTGGCTGATGGCCTTGTCCATATCCACTTCCAGCAGGAAGTGAACACCACCACGCAAGTCCAGACCCAGTTTCATTGGCTTGGCGCCAATTTTCTGTAGCCATTCAGGAGTGGTTGGCGCCAGGTTGAGGGCCACGACATAATCATCACCCAAGCCCTGACGTAATGCATCTTTGGCTTTAAGCTGTGCTTCGCTTGAGTCCAGACGCAACAGGGCTGCGTTATTGGTAAAGCTGTTGTCATGGCTGGCAATATTTTCTGATTTTAGAATTTGCTCTGCTTTTTGTACGATGCTTTGGTCAATTTGGGTACCGGCTTTGGCCCCAGAAATCTGAACCGCAGGTTCATCTGGATACAAACTTGGCAGGGCATATAATGTACTCACCACCAGAACCACAAGGATGAGTAGATATTTCCATGCTGGGTAACGCATTTAATTTTCTTCTTAAAATGAAAAAGTCGTGCGGGCGCACGACTAATTTTTGATTAAAGGTTGTTTAATGTGCCTTCAGGCAGAACTGAAATCACACTGGCACGCTGAATTTTTACTTCTACGCCGCGGTTCAGTTCAACCACTGCAAAATCACCTTCAAGTTTGGTGATTTTGCCCATCAGGCCACCAGCAAACACCACTTCGCTGCCTACGCCCAGGCTGTCGATCAGGGCGCGGTGTTCTTTGGCACGTTTTGATTGCGGGCGCCAAATCAGGAAGTAGAAAATTGCAATAAATACTGCAATCATCAAAAGGTTAGCAACCATGCTTGGTTGTTGTGCAGCTTCACCTGCTGCGTGAGCAGTAGAAATAAAAAGGCTCATTTCATTTTCCTAAACTAAAAACTGGAATCAATAACATTGATAATAAATTGACTTGTTCTGCAATTTACCCTGTCTTTTTCTTCAGCGCAAATACTGAAAAGATTAATCTTGCGGACAAGGCGGCACATCCAGACCGCGACGGGCGTAAAAGTCCTGTACAAAGTCATCAAAAGTGCCATTGTCCAAGGCATTACGGATATCTTGGGTAAAGCGTTGGTAATAGCGCAGGTTGTGGATGGTACCGAGCATTGAACCGAGCATCTCGCCGCATTTTTCCAGATGGAACAGGTAGGCGCGGGTAAAGTTCTTGCAGGTATAACAGTCACAGTGCGGATCGAGCGGGCTCTGGTCATGACGGTATTTGCTGTTACGAATCCGTACCAGACCATCGGTCACGAAATAATGACCATTACGGGCATTCCGGGTTGGCATTACGCAGTCAAACATATCCACCCCGCGGCGAATCCCTTCCACGATATCTTCCGGTTTGCCGACACCCATCAGGTAACGCGGTTTATCTTCCGGCATTTTGTTCGGCAGATAATCCAGCACCTTGATCATTTCTTCTTTCGGTTCACCCACCGACAGACCGCCAATGGCATAGCCATCAAAACCGACTTCTAGCAGACCATTTAAAGATTCATCACGTAAATCTTCATACATCCCGCCCTGAATAATCCCGAACAGGGCATTTTTATTTTCAAGGACATTGTGATGATGTTCTTTACAGCGTTTGGCCCAGCGTAATGACAGCTGTAAGGACTTTTGTGCTTCTTCATGGGTCGCTGGATACGGCGTACATTCATCAAAAATCATGACGATGTCCGAGTTCAGGACCTTCTGGATTTCCATGGAAATTTCTGGAGAAAGGAATACTTTGGAGCCGTCAATCGGTGAACGGAAAGTCACGCCTTCTTCTTTAATCTTGCGCATGGCGCCCAGACTAAAGACCTGGAAACCGCCAGAATCGGTCAGAATCGGCTTGTCCCATTTCATGAATTCGTGCAGGCCACCATGTTCTTTAATGACATCCAGACCCGGACGCAAATACAGATGGAAGGTGTTGCCTAAAATAATTTGTGCTTGAATGTCTTCAATATCACGCGGGAGCATGCCCTTAACGGTGCCATAGGTTCCGACAGGCATAAACACGGGGGTTTCCACCACACCATGTTCAAGAGTTAAACGACCACGACGGGCGCGACCCGATTGGCCTAATTTTTCAAACTTCATACAGGTTCCAAATCAAGGCGAAAAAACAGTTCGCTGATTGTTTGCGCTAAAAGTTCATCATTTTCCTAGATTCTGCCGTGAATTGCTAGTTTTGATGCGTTTTCTTGGGTAAATATTGTGGAGGAAAATCATGGTAATTACATGGCATAAAACTGCTGAATCCGTTGCTGGATTTCATCTTTCGGGAGGGCAAACAGGCCCTGTTCATTACTGTCCATGGCGGCAATCGAGTGAATCAGACGCTGGATATACAGATTGCTGTCAATAAAGCCCGGTTCTAGCGTCAGCAAATAGGCGGCGTGGGCTATTTCCAGGTAATCATAAGGTTCAATTTCCAGCAGCTGCGCCAGATCAATCAGCAGGTCTTTATCAATCTGCTGTAATTTTATCGCTGGTGGATGGGATGAAGCATCCAGCAGAGCAGGGCGCTGTTGATGGGCCAGAAATTCTGCCAGTAAGGGGCTCTGCGTATTCAGCAGCCGTGCAGAGTCCGCTGTCATTTGTGGCTGTTTGGCCACCTGCATAAAAAACACCATTGAACTCAGGTCCAATCCATAGGCATTCGACAAGGCGTGTCGGGCTTGCTGAAACACATTCAGCAAAACCTGTAGGTGGTTCTGTTGCGTGGAATCATACTGCTGAGCCAGTGGATGCCCAAAAATATGACATTGCTGAAAGTAGTCTGTGAACAGGCGTTTAAACTGATTCAAATGCTGCTGATGCGGCTGGCTGCGATAGCGCCATTTCTGGGCCGACCATTTGTCATGGTCTGACAGATACTGGGCCGGATCTTCCTGCTCGCTAAACAGGCTGCGCCGGGTGGAAATGGCCAGATATTCAAAACCCAGATATTCATTCAGTACCAGGGCGCAGGCATAAATCTGGTCCTGTTCATACTGCTCATAAAGTTGAAAAAACTCGTGAATGAGTGCCGCTTGAAAGCTCTGCAGATGTTCTAACATGGTCGGGACTAACTTTTTTATTTTTAATCATGCTGTGGTAATGCCTGAGCTATTGTTGATATTTTGCTCAGTGTTCTGATTGTGACAAAGCGCAGCCAAATGTCAACCGGATGTCATCTGCGCGGGGAAAATCTCGCTGTAATCACGACAGGCGGTTTGACATTGAATCAAGAGGTCATCTTGGTTTTAAAAATTCGGGCGATACTCAAAGCCTTGCTGCATGCTTGGATCACGGAACGGGCGAATGGCTTTTTTGCCCAAAGTTAAGGTGTTAATGATGTTGTTTGGGAAAATCTGAATCTGGTTATTAAACAGCTCGACATTGCGGTTAAAAATGGTAATCGCAGCACCGACATTTTCATTCTGTTCTTCAATTTCGTGCATCATTTTTAAATAGATGTCATTGGCTTTCAGCTCAGGATAGTTCTCGACCACCACGTTTAGGTTGTGCAGCAGCTCTTTACTCAAACGCTCAATATGTTGCAGCTGGGCGCTGTCGGTACTGTCCAGTTTCAGGTTTAACACGTTCTGGCGCAGTTCAGTCACTTTGGCCAGCGTGCCCTGTTCAAAACTGGAATATTGCTCCACCACTGGAATCAGCTGTTCCAGAATCTTGACTTTCTGGCGCTCATAACTGGTGACATCAGCCCAGGCACGAATACTGGCATTGTGATAACGCACAATATTGTTGCGAATCAGAATCCCGATAATCAGCATGGCCAGAATGATAGCCAGAAAAATCATCAATCCCATAGAAATCTCCCCACGTCCAAATTTATAAAAGCTGCAGCAAATGGCGTTGTAATTGTTCTAGATACGGTAATTTAAATGTACGCAGATGTCCACGTAAAGCCGAAATATCCTGAATGGTTTTATAGGTGCTGCTGGCCTGAAACAGGTTCTGGCTACCTATATAGCACAGGATTTTCTGTTCAGGATGAAACAGCAGATCGCCGGGCTGCGCGTTCAGGAAATTGGCCAGTTTCAGCACCACCGCCGGAGTCAGCTGCCGGGCCATCTGATGAGTATCGGTGCCATAGATGTTTAACTGCCGGTTAATCTGAATATCACTGGTATGCCACGGCTGGGTATAGGGGTAGGCAAAGCTTTTACGCTGCGAGCTGAGCGCCAGTCCCTGTAACTCGACCCCAAAGACAATGGCACCCCACAGGAATTTTTCAATTTCTTTGAGCCGCATTTTGTTGCCATTCTGGTCTTGGACCTGAATTTCAGAGACATAGCGATATTCAAACAGCATCACCTGATGGGTCTGGCCCTGTTCATCCTGCCAGTGGGTCAGAGCATAGCGGCGAATGTCATTGCTGAGATTGCCTTGCTGGAACAGCGGAAACAGCTGTTTGATTTGCGCAATAAAACGGACCGGCTGGAAGATGATCTGTTCATGCCGGGGAATGCTGTTAAAGGCCAACTGATACTTGAGCGCCAGTGCCTGTTGCTCCAGTTCCTGAATGGCATTGGTGATTGGGCGGCTGGATTCATAACAGAGAAACGCACCAAAGATCAAAAGGCCTCCCAGCAGCAGACACAGCTGCAAGGCCCAGTGCGCCGGGGCCAGCCAGAACAGCAGGATCAGTATCAGGCCGATGATGCCAAGCAAAATTGGCAGCTTGTTTTCAAAACGCAGGCTGATCGGGGCATTCCAGGGATGCAGCCGGTCAAGCAGTTCCTGCTGGGATTTGGCTTGTGCACCAATTTCCCAGAGCCGGGCGAGATTATTCCACACCAGCTGATTCTTCTTGCGGCGAATATGAATGCTGTGCTGAATATTCTCGATTGGCATGGGGCAGTGTTCTAGCTGTGGGCCTGATCAATCAGCATGGCATCGCCATAACTAAAGAAACGATAGCGTTCAGCCACAGCATGTTGATACGCCCGCATGACATTTTCACGGCTCGAAAGCGCAGACACCAACATTAATAAGGTGGATTCAGGCAAGTGGAAATTGGTGATCAAACGATCCACCACTTTAAATTTATAGCCCGGATAAATGAAAATCTGGGTATCACCGGTCCAGGCGGCCAGTGTGCCGCCATGTGCCTGTGCTGCACTTTCGACTGCACGGGTGGCCGTGGTGCCAACTGAAATGACTTTATTGCCACGTGCTTTGGCCTGCTGGATCATCTCCACAGCGGCGGCTGGTACATCACACCATTCGCTGTGCATGATATGGTTTTCAATATCAGTAGTACGTACCGGCAGGAAGGTTCCAGCACCGACGTGCAAGGTTACAAAGGTTTTTTGAATGCCTTTGGCTTCAAGCTTGGCCAGCAGTTCGGCATCAAAATGCAGGCTGGCAGTCGGGGCGGCAACACTGGCCAATTTGGTCGGATCATTAAATACGGTTTGATAGCGTTCGGTATCAATCGCTTCTGCTTCACGGTTAAAGTACGGTGGAATAGGCAGGGCACCGTAGCGATCCAGCACCTCTAGAATGGGCTGGGAAAACTCGACAATAAACAGGTTCTCATGCCGGCCTTGTACCGTGACTTTCACTTCATCTGGACCAATGAAGAGTTCAGCACCAGCTTTTGGTGAATTGCTGGCTTTAATATGACAATGCGCAATAAACTGATCTTGCATACGTTCAACCAGCACTTCCACAGCGCCACCGGTAGCACGTTTACCTTTCAGGCGGGCTTTCATGACTTTGGTGTCATTTAAGACCAGCACATCACCAGCTTCAAGTAAATTGACAATATCGGTAAATTGATGATCTTGATACTGACCTTCGGCATTGACATGCAGCAGGCGTGAGGCGCTGCGCTGTTCCAGCGGGTAACGGGCAATCAGTTCATCAGGGAGATCGAAATTAAAATCAGAAAGTTGCATGGTTAAATAAATGCGCAAAACAATAACAGGATTGGGCGTAGTATATGCGTTTTTTGGTTTTATCGCTGAAATTGCCTAATTATAAGACAAAAAAAATCGGGTTGATTTATTTTTAAACAAATATGGGAGGCGAGCGTTGACAAGCGGGTGAAACAGTTTATTATACGCATCAACACCTTCCCGAGGTGGTGAAATTGGTAGACGCGGCGGACTCAAAATCCGCTGTCAGAGATGACGTGTCGGTTCGAGTCCGACCCTCGGGACCACAGATTCTAAAGAACCCCAAGCATATTCAGACTTGGGTTTTTTTATTGCCTGAAAAATAAGAAGAATCAGATTATTCTAAAAAATGTTCGGGTGTCGTAACGTGGAAAGGATGAATAATCAAGATACCTATCAAGATATAAGTAAATAGCTCCACCTTTTACGGCATCACTGAATGGTTAAATTCATCCCTGATCGCTTGTTAATCTAATGGTATTAAACATAAAAAACCGGCGCCTTAGCACCGGTTTTTTTATGAGTTGACTAACAAAGGTCAGTCAAATCCAGTTTAAGCTTGTAATGAAGCCAGCGTTGCATTCAAGGTTTCGCTTGGACGCATCACGGCATTTACTTTCGCTTGATCTACCGCGTAGTAACCGCCGATATCTACTGATTTGCCTTGGACTTCTGCAAGTTCAGCCACGATTTTCTCTTCATTTGCAGCTAAAGCTTGTGCAAGTGGAGCAAATTTCGCTTTCAGTTCAGCATCTTCGTCTTGTGCAGCAAGTTCTTCTGCCCAGAATTTTGCCAGGTAGAAGTGGCTGCCACGGTTGTCCAGCTCGCCAGTACGACGTGATGGAGATTTGTCGTTGTCCAGCAGTTTGCCTGTTGCAGCATCTAAAGTCTTCGCCAGAAGTTTCGCTTTCGCGTTGTCTTCTTTAATGCCAAGCTCTTCTAGAGATACCGCCAGTGCCAGGAACTCACCTAAAGAATCCCAACGTAAGTGGTTTTCTTCAACTAGCTGTTGTACGTGTTTTGGTGCAGAACCACCGGCACCTGTTTCGTACATACCGCCACCAGCCATTAACGGCACGATTGACAGCATCTTCGCAGATGTACCCAGTTCCATAATCGGGAACAGGTCAGTCAGGTAGTCACGTAAGATGTTACCAGTTACAGAAATGGTATCCAGGCCACGAGCAACGCGCTCAAGCGTATAACGCATTGCACGGACTTGTGACATGATCTGGATGTCTAAACCGTCTGTATCGTGATCTTTCAGGTATTTTTGTACTTTCTTGATCAGTTCATTTTCGTGTGGACGGTACGGGTCTAACCAGAAGATGGCTGGCATACCAGAGTTACGTGCACGTGTAACAGCCAGTTTCACCCAGTCGCGGATTGGTGCGTCTTTCACCTGACACATACGCCAGATGTCGCCTTCTTCCACGTTTTGAGACATCAACACTTCACCTGTTTCCAGATCCGTGATGTTGGCAACACCCGCTTCAGGAATTTCGAAAGTCTTGTCGTGTGAACCGTATTCTTCCGCTTTTTGCGCCATCAGACCAACGTTAGGCACAGTACCCATGGTACGTGGGTCGAAGTTACCATTCCATTTACAGAAGTTGATCATTTCCTGGTAAATACGCGCGAAAGTCGATTCTGGCATTACTGCTTTACAGTCGTAAGGCTTGCCGTCAGCACCCCACATTTTACCGCCAGAACGGATCATTGCTGGCATAGATGCGTCAACAATTACGTCGTTCGGAGAGTGGAAGTTAGTGATGCCTTTTGCAGAATCCACCATCGCCAGTGCAGGACGGTGTTCTTGACACGCGTGCAGGTCTTCGATGATTTCTTCACGTAAAGAAGTTGGCAGGGTTTCGATCTTCTCGTAAAGACCGGCCATACCATTATTGACATTAATGCCTAACTCGTCGAACAGTTTGCCATGTTTTTCGAAAGCATCTTTGTAGTAAATTTTCACACAGTGACCGAATACGATCGGGTGTGAAACTTTCATCATGGTCGCTTTTACGTGTAAAGAGAACAGGATGCCGGCTTCTTTACAGTCATCCAATTCTTTTTCATAGAAGTCGCAAAGCGCTTTTTTGCTCATGAACATCGAGTCGATGATTTCACCGTCTTGCAGCGCAACTTTTGGCTTCAGAACAATGGTTTCACCTGACTTGGTGATCAGTTCCATTTTCACGTTACGCGCGCGGTCTAAAGTCATGGACTTTTCGCCATGGTAGAAGTCGCCTTCGTCCATGTGAGAAACGTGAGTTTGTGACCACTGTTTCCACTCGCTCATTGAGTGCGGGTGTTTTTTCGCGTAGTTCTTTACCGCAGTTGGTGCGCGACGGTCAGAGTTACCTTCACGTAATACCGGGTTTACTGCAGAGCCTAAGCATTTGCCATAACGGGTCTTGATTGCCTTTTCTTCCTCAGTGGTCGGATTTTCAGGGTAATCAGGAACCGCATAGCCTTTAGACTGAAGTTCTTTAATACATGCAGTCAACTGAGCAACAGAAGCACTGATGTTTGGAAGTTTGATGATGTTCGTATCTGGATCTTGTGTAAGACGACCTAGCTCTGCGAGGTTGTCAGTGACCTTTTGCTCGTCGGTGAGGTAGTCAGAAAATTCTGCGAGCACGCGTGCGGCCACGGAGATGTCACTTTTAACGATCTCTACGCCGGCCGGCTTAGTAAAGGTCTCAATAATCGGCAGCAGCGAATAAGTCGCCAGTAATGGCGCCTCGTCAGTCAGTGTGTAAATGATGGTTGACTTTCCACCAGCCATATATAGCCCCTTGCGTTGATTGAGTTTTGAGGGGGTGAAAGTGATGAATCAGCCCCTGCGAACCGGTTTGCTTAAGTAAAACCTTGAGAGTATCGACCCTCAAGCCTTTTCAGTCAACGTAATATCCGTGATAACGACATTTCGCTGAAAAATGATGCATTTTAATTCGTGATATTTGTGCCTGATTTAAATGCACACTTGCCTGTTTGGGGAAGAAAAACACTCAAAGAGCCGCCTTTTTTCCTTCAAACTCGATCATTCCATCCAGCACATCTGCGTATTAGATTTGAATGATTAACCTGATTTTTTCAATACCAATAAGACAGATTGATCATGTGATGACGATTCACTGATCAGGCGGATATATTATCGTCCAAAAACATGAACAGAAGATGTAAAACTAAAGTAACATGGTAAACCCATTATCCGGTGAAAATTAACCCGGAAATTCTCTTAAAAATCCGATGAGTTTAAAGAAGTCATACCTATTACCACACTGAAAAAAAGTGTATAAAAATGTGTCAATTTATTTTTAACCAAAATCAGTTAAAGTAGTTTGCTGTTTAAAAAGAGATAAACAAAAGTAGTGAATTTATTTAATAAATGTAATAAAAATATACCTTTTGTTAAAATTTTTTCAGGTTACAAATTAATGAGGGAGTTTAGTTTATTCTTTTGGGTTTGGTGTTATATTCTCTGTTAAAGTTTGTTAACCGGGCTGAGCAATCGGCTTTAAAAATGGCCTAAATATTCTATAAGAATGGATCTCGGATGAGGCAGATATGAAGTTGCAGTTGCTTGAAATAGGTTCAGAAACTGAACAGCTGAGTGCATGCAGGTTGTCTCTGTTATTGGGGGTATTTACTGCCACCAATCAGATTGAGCGTTTTTTATCCTCTGCCCGTAAAATTTTAGGGGTAGAGCGTTCCGCGCTGGCCTTCGAGGGCGAACCCTATTTATGGTATGCCCATCAGGACTGTTTTAAAGCCTTTATTGCACCCGATCATATCCAGATTGTCGAATTGTTTGATGGTCAGGACTGCATTCATACCGAGCATCCTCACTATATACAACTGGTTGAGCGTATTGGCTCTTTAGGCGTAGAAGCAAAACGCTTTATGGCCTTTGATCTGAAAATGTCCGATGGTCGCTCGATTGGACAGATCCTGTTTTTCGACCAGAACGAGCAGCCTTTTTCGCTGCAGGCGATTGAAATTCTCAGTGATCTGGCCACCAATTTGGTGAATTATCTGGAGTTAAAAGCCGACCATGCCGAGCTGAAAGAAATGTATGAGCAGCAGGCCGCACTGAATTTCAGTAAAACCAAATTTTTCCAGATTATTGCGCATGACTTAAGAGCGCCGTTTCATGGCTTGCTCGGTTTTTCCGAAGTTCTGGCACAAGAACGCGAAACGCTAGATGATTCCAGTGTGCAGAATATTGCCGACTATTTATATGATACTGCGCAATCGACCTATAACCTGCTGGAAAGCCTGTTGAACTGGGCCATGGCAGAAGGCGGCCGCTTTATCTATCATCCAATTAACTTTAAGCTGCAACAGTCGTCGAAAATTGTCTGCGATGTGCTGAACAGTCTGGCGGTGAAAAAGAATATTCAGCTGATTAACCAGATTGATGATGATATTAAAGTCTATGCCGACATTAATATGATTACTTCGGTTATCCAGAACCTGGTGTCGAATGCGCTGAAATTCACCCCGACAGATGGTACCGGCAAGGTAACTTTACGCGCCGAACAGGCAGACGATGGCGTGCACATCTATATTCAGGATACTGGTCTGGGCATGAGCCAGTCGCAAATGGAACAGCTGTTCCAGGCAGCGGTTACAGCCAGTAGCAAAGGTACAGCCGGTGAAAAAGGTACTGGTCTGGGCTTAGTATTGTGTAAACGTTTTGTCGACCTGAACAAAGGCGAAATTGTGGTGGAATCCAATGAAGGCGAAGGAACCACCTTTATTGTGACCTTGCCGCAGGCCACCAGCGCGCATCAGGCTTTAATGCCGGAAGATATACAGTTCGAAAAAGTAAAAATGTAGAAAACGCAATTTTCTTTTCCTCTCTAGCCAGACTCCTGATATAACTAGAAAAAACAGTCAGCTTTGGGTGTGTGAATGAATACGGAACAATTGCGCAAAACCTTAGGTGCCAGCCAATATGCAGAACAGGTGTTGGCCAAGCACCAACCCCTCTTAGAACAAGATTATGCAGTTGACCGGTTTTTAACCCCTTTAAGCACCCAGCAGATTCAGCACACCGTGCAAACGACCTTGCAGGATATTCAGGATGAAACCGAGTGGATGCGTAGTCTGCGGATTTTACGTGCCCGGCTGATGTTTCGCTGGATCTGGCAAGATGCCAACCAGTTAACCGATGTGGTCACCCTGACCCGTGAACTGTCCGATTTCGCCGATGTCTGTGTAACAGCAGCCAAAGATTTTGCCCGGGCTCCCTTGGTGGCCAAGCATGGCGAGCCGGTGGGCTATAACGGTAAAGTACAGGACCTGATTGTGATTGCCATGGGTAAACATGGCGCGCAGGAACTGAATTTATCCAGCGATATTGACCTGATTTTTGCCTTCGATGAGCAGGGCGAAACCAACGGTCGTAAATGTATTGATGTGCAGCAGTTCTGTATTTTATGGGGACAGAAACTGATTTATCTGCTCGACCATATCACCGCCGATGGCTTTGTGTTCCGGGTCGATATGCGCCTGCGTCCCTGGGGCGATGGTTCGGCCCTAGCGATTAGCCATGTGGCGCTGGAAAAATATTTAAGCCAGCACGGCCGTGAATGGGAACGCTATGCCTGGATCAAGGCACGCATTGTCACCGGAGGCAAAGAAGGGGATGAACTGCTGGAGATGACCCGGCCGTTCGTATTCCGCAAATATGTTGATTACACTGCCTTTGAAGCCATGCGTGAAATGAAGGCCATGATTGAGCGCGAAGTGCAGCGTCGTCATCTGGAAGATGATATTAAACTCGGTGCTGGCGGGATTCGTGAAGTCGAATTTATTGTGCAGGTATTCCAGCTGATTTATGGCGGGTCCAAGCTGGAGCTGCAAGACCGGCAATGTCTGGTCAGCCTGAATCATCTGGATGAAGCTGAATTGCTAGACAGCAAAGCCGTGGCTGAACTGGAAGATGCCTATTTATTTCTGCGTCGGGTTGAACATGCGATTCAGGCGCTGAATGACCAGCAAACCCAGTCCTTACCGACCGAGCCGGAATTACGTCAGCGTTTGATCAGCACTTTAGGCTTTGCGAGCTGGCCGGATTTTATGGCTTTTCTGGATGAAAAACGTGCCAAGGTTATCTACCAGTTTGAGCATCTGATTAAAGAAAAAGAACCAGACCCGCTGGTCGAAAGTTTTAGCCAGCTGGAACAGCGCCTGAATGAAGTGCTGGATGATCAGGCCAAAAATCTGGTGCATGAATTCTGGTATGGACATGCGCTGAAAAAATTACCGGCCAAAGCGGTGCAGCGCCTGAAAACTTTCTGGCCACATTTGGTCGAAGCGGTATTGCAGTCAGATATGCCGCAAGTCGCGCTGGTACGGTTGATGCCACTGGTGGAATCGGTAATGCGCCGTACCGTGTATCTGGTGATGCTGATTGAAAGCAAAGGCGCGCTACAACGTCTGGTGAAAATGGCCACTGTCAGTCCATGGATTTGTGAAGAGCTGACCCATTATCCGGTGTTGCTGGATGAATTCCTGTCGATGGATTTTGAATTGCCGAAACGTCAGGATCTGGAAGATTCCTTGCGTCAGCAATTGCTGCGGATTGAAGTCGATCAGGTCGAAGACCAGATGCGGGTACTGCGCCTGTTTAAAAAATCCAATGTACTGGCAGTGGCAGCCAGTGATGTACTGGCCGAAAGTCCGCTGATGAAAGTTTCCGATGCGCTCACCGATATTGCTGAAGTGTCAGTCAATGCTGCCTTGCATCTGGCTTATCAGATTACCGCGAAAAAGCATGGCTTCCCGCTCGATGCTGAAGGCCAGCGCTGTACGCTGGATCATATGGCTTTTACCGTGATTGGTTATGGCAAGGTAGGCGGGATTGAACTTGGTTATGGCTCAGATCTGGATCTGGTCTTTATTCATTATATGGATGAACAGGCCGATACCGACGGGCTCAAACCCATCAGCGGTTTTGAGTTTGCGATGCGGGTGGGGCAAAAGTTTGTGTCATTGATGACCACTCAGACTTTAGATGGCCGCGTTTATGAAGTCGATACCCGGTTACGTCCGTCTGGGGAAGCAGGATTACTGGTCACCAGCCTGAAAGCCTTTGAGCATTATCAGCTAAAAAGTGCCTGGCTGTGGGAGCATCAGGCGCTGGTACGCGCGCGCAGTATTGCCGGTGAACGCTGCCTTCGGGACAAGTTTGAGCAGCTACGCTGCCGGATTCTGACCCAGCCACGTGAACAGGCGCATGTGCGTGCTGAAGTGCTGAAAATGCGCCAGAAGATGAAAGACCATCTCGGTTCATCAAATGAGCAAAAAAAAGATGGAATTTTTCATTTAAAACAGGATGCAGGTGGTATCGTTGATATCGAATTTATGGCACAGTATGCGGTGTTAGCGTGGAGTGGGACGAATAAAGATCTCGCCCATTACTCCGACAATGTACGAATCCTTGAGGATGCCGCAAAGACAGGTTGCTTATCCAGCAACGATGCGACTGCTCTGATTCAAGCTTATCTCCGTGAACGCGCAGAGAGCCACCGCTTAGCCCTTGCAAATCAATCCATGCAAGTGTCTGCAAGCGACTGGCACGATACCCGAATGACCGTTTGCAAGTTATGGCAAAGACTGATTGATCCAGCTGCAGCATTTGCGCTGGAGAGTGAATAATTGTGAAAAATTGGAGTTTATGGCATGAATTTGGCTGATCGTGATGGTTTTATTTGGCAAGATGGACAACTGGTTGACTGGCGTGAGGCCAAAACTCACGTGTTGACCCATACCCTGCATTACAGCATGGGTGTGTTTGAAGGTGTCCGTGCCTATGAAACCCCGAATGGAACGGCTATTTTCCGTCTAAAAGAGCACACAAAGCGTTTGTTAAATTCTGCAAAAATTTATCAAATGAAAGTGCCGTTTGATCAGGCAACTTTAGAGCAAGCACAAATTGATGTGGTGCGTGAAAATAAACTGGCATCTTGCTATTTACGTCCAATCATCTTTATTGGTTCTGAAAAACTCGGTATTGCGGCAACAGACAACACTATTCATGCCGTGGTTGCAGCGTGGAGCTGGGGTGCTTACTTGGGCGAAGAGGCAATGGCGAAGGGTATTCGCGTAAAAACTTCATCATTTACCCACCATCATCCAAACGTGACCATGTGTAAAGCCAAAGCGTCTGGTAACTATACGCTGTCGATTCTGGCGCACCAAGAAGTGGCGCATTCAGGTTATGACGAAGCGATGCTGCTGGATCCACAAGGTTATGTGTGTCAAGGTTCAGGCGAAAACGTATTCCTGGTTAAAGATGGCGTGATTCATACCCCAGATATCGCTGGTGGTGCGCTGGATGGGATTACCCGTCAATCGATTATTACCATTGCTAAAGACTTGGGTTATGACGTGGTTGAGCGCCGTATTACCCGTGACGAATTCTATATTGCCGATGAAGCCTTCTTTACGGGTACGGCTGCAGAGGTCACCCCGATTCGTGAATACGATGACCGTCAGATTGGTGAAGGTGTTCGTGGTCCAATCACCACGCAAATCCAGAAAGCCTACTTTGATGCAGTGCAGGGCAAAGATCCGAAATATGCACACTGGTTAACTTATGTAAAATAAGTGCAAACTGTAAAAAAGGACTCAGATGAGTCCTTTTTTATGGGCTGGGAAATACTCTTAATCATCCATACCAAAAATATCGCGGCTATAGACTTTTTCCAGCACATCCGCCAGCTCATCGGATTGACGGTTGGCAACAATCACATCGCTATATTGTTTAAAATCATTCAGATCCTGCATAACTTTGGAGTGAAAGAATTCATCTTCCTGCAAGGTCGGCTCGTAAATCACCACTTCCACGCCGCGGCCTTTGATGCGTTTCATCACCCCCTGAATGGCCGATGCCCTAAAGTTGTCTGAACCACTTTTCATGACCAGACGGTAAATACCGACCACTTTCGGGTTGCGTTGCAGGACGGACTGGGCAATAAAATCTTTACGGGTGGCATTGGCATCGACAATGGCCTGAATTAAATTGCTCGGTACATTGTGATAGTTGGCCAGCAGCTGTTTGGTGTCTTTCGGCAGGCAGTAGCCGCCGTAGCCAAAGGACGGGTTGTTATAATATTTGCCAATCCGCTGATCCAGACAGACGCCGTCAATAATCTGTCGGGTATCCAGCTGAAACAGCTGCGCATAGGTGTCCAGCTCATTGAAATAGGCCACGCGCATAGCTAGATAGGTGTTGGCAAACAGCTTGATGGCTTCGGCTTCGGTGGAGCCGGTAAACAGCACCGGGCAGTCTTTTTTGATGGCACCTTCGAGTAGCATATCGGCAAAGAGCCGGGCACGCTCTGACTGCTCGCCGACAATAATCCGTGAGGGATACAGGTTGTCGTGTAGGGCTTTGCCTTCACGTAAAAACTCCGGTGAAAAAATGATGTTGCCGCTGCGATATTTCTGTTTGATTTTTTCAGTAAATCCGACCGGGACGGTGGATTTGATGATCATGGTGGCGCAGGGGTTAATCGACAGTACATCCTGAATCACGCTTTCAACACTGTCGGTATTAAAATAATTGGTCTGCGGATCGTAATCGGTCGGCGTGGCGATAATCACATAATCGGCATCCTGATAGGCATCGGCCTGATGCAGGGTGGCTTTAAAATTCAGGTCTTTATTTTTCAGGAAGTCGCTAATTTCAGGGTCTTGCAGGGGAGAAATACCATAATTCAGCAGTTCGACTTTTTCAGGAATGATATCGAGCGCCACCACTTCATGCTGCTGTGCAAAAATCATGGCATTGGAAAGGCCAACATAGCCGGTACCGACAATACTAATTTTCATAATCTATTGTTGTTCTGCGATGAGTTCTAATCTGCATCTTGAATGTGCAAGTTCGATGACGCTTTTCTGACAGTTATTTTGCAGTGGCTTTTCTTTGCAGCCATTCTGCTAATTTGTAACTCTGTGATATGATGGCGCCATTGCTCAGGTGGATCATGCGGCATGGCTTTACATGAAACAGAGATGAACTCTCAATCTTCTTTAATGCAGGAACAGAATGTTGTTCTGTGCATGAAATGGGGAACCAAATACGGTTCGGAATACGTTAACCGTTTGTACAATATGGTCAAACGCCATACCACAGTCGACTTTAAAATGGTCTGCCTGACTGACCGTACTGAAGGCATTAATCCGGAAGTAGAATGTTTTCCGATCCCGCCGCTGGCTTTGCCAGAAGGGGCGCCTGAGCGTGGCTGGAACAAGCTGTCGACGTTTGAGCCAGATTTATATGGCTTGACAGGTAATGCGCTATTTCTGGATTTAGATGTGGTCATTGTCGACAATATCGACGCATTTTTTACCCATCCGGGTGATTTTCTGATTATTCATGACTGGAAACGTCCATGGCGAATTACCGGCAACAGTTCAGTCTATCGTTTTAAACTGGGTGCTTTTCCGGGATTATTGCCGTATTTCCGTGAGCATTTTGATGAGATCCGTCAGAAGTTCCGTAATGAACAGGCGTATTTGTCCTGGTATGTCGATCAGGAGAAAAAATTAAGCTACTGGCCAGAGAGCTGGTGTAAAAGCTATAAATATCATTGTCTGCAAAAGATTCCGATGGCCTATTTTAAGCCGCCGGTGAAACCGGAAGGTGCCAAAATTATTATTTTCCATGGCGAAATTAATCCACCAGATGCAATTCATGGCGGTGGAGGAAAATGGTATCGCTATGTGTTGCCATCGGATTGGATTAAAGAGGCTTGGCAGTAGTCAATTTCGGGTTGTAGATAAATGCCTGTAAGAAAGAAAAGTAAATTTGAACAATGGTTTTCATTCAGTCGCCATCAGCGCCGTTTTGGTGCAGATAAAGTATATGCACAATTCAATGATGTAGATCTGGATAAACTAAAGACGACAAGAATAGAAGGCACTGAGTTAACGTATACACATGGCTCAGCAAAAGATTTAAATGAGCATATTGAGCAATTGAAACAGGAATTTGTCGGACAGCCTCAACTGAATCATTATCATGCCAGTTTGATTGTGCTGATTCGCCGTGAAGTCGATAGCCAAAATAATTATGCAAAATTTAAGGCTTTATGGCTGGCTGAACGAGATTTCCTGTTGCGTTCCTTAAATATTCGCTGGCTGATTTCTGCCTGCGATACTTTTATTGATTTTGATGAAGATGCCTGTTTAAAGGCAACGTTAATGAATGCTGTGGTTTTAATTAACACACTCAAGTTGCAAGAAACAGAGCGCTTTTTGTGTGATCAATCCATAACGGAGAATCCAAAACATCAGCAGCATTTGCAGCATCAGCGTTATGCCTTGTTTGATGGGACCTCCGCATTTGCAGTAGGTACCGATGATACCTTGCGAAATATGCGTTGGCGTTTGGAAAAGGTCTGTGAAATTCATCCACTTGGGCAAATTGTGATTGAGATTTTTGACCGTTTACAACGTGATGAAAATAACAATGTGTATTCACGTTTTAAGCAACGACATACGCGTGAAAAAACACGCTGGTGGTAACAGATGCAAGTACTGATTATCAATTTGGCGCGTTCAACTGAACGCTTGGCCTTTCAGCAGAAACAATTTGCTCGGCTCGGACTTTCTTTTCAGCGTTTAGATGCAGTATCGGTTGATGAGATTAGTGAAGAGGTCTATCAACGATTAGGTTTTGGTTGGCAACGACCACTCCGTAAAGTTGAAGTGGCCTGTTTTTTGAGTCATCAGAAAGCATGGGAAATCGTAGTTCAAACCAATGCGCCAGCGCTGATTTTAGAAGATGATGCAGTCTTAGCTAGTCATGTACCTCAGCTACTTGAAGACATTGAACATCATAATTTTAAAGATATTGATCTGATTAATTTTGAAGTCAGAAGCCGGAAGAAAATTATTTCTAAAACGCCAGTCTATTCTTTTGCAAATAGTCAGACCAACCTGTTCGAGTTGTATCAGGATCGGACAGGTGCAGCAGGCTATATTTTGTATCCCTCCGGTGCTCAAAAATTATTAGATAAGCTTGAAACATCTGCACCCGCCATCGCAGATGGATTTATTTTTAGTCATTATGGTTTAAATAGTTTACAAGCTGAGCCAGCTGCAGTGATTCAAGAAGATCAGCTAGCGGCTTATGGTTTAGTGCCTGAGGAACAGTTTGAGTCGGTGATTGGGCGTTCTGAACATCATAAACCTGTGTATGCATCTGCTGCGGAAAAAAGAAAATTTAAGACTAGACGTCTTGCAGGGCAGTGGGCAATGGCTTGTCGTTATGTGCAAGTGATGTTTAAAGCGCAAAAGCGTTTTATTGCTTTAGATAAAAACAAATTCAAACAGGTTTAATTGCCAATGAAAAAGAAAGTAATTCTTGCAATTTTTACTCTGCAAGGGAATGGAGCTGAGCGCTTTGCATTAACCCTTGCCAAAGGCATTAATGATGCGGGGTATGAAGCTCATATTATTTATTTTAAAGATATTATTGATTTGCCGATTCCTGAAGGTGTAAAAACACACTTTTTTAATTACCAAAAATTCCGTGCTATTCCTAAATTTATGCGGGCAAATATTGCAGCTAAAGCATTTGATAAATTTATTCTAAACGAGATTGGTACTCCTGATCTGGTTCTCTCAAATTTATTCCCTGTAGATTTTGTTTTGTGCAAAAGTAAGCTGCCAAATGTACATCTAGTTATTCATAATACAACTAGTCAGGAATATGCTGGTCGTTTAGATAATAAAATGATGAAACAGCTCAAAAAGGTTTATTTAGCCAAGCCTTGTGTTGGGGTGAGTCAAGGTGTTACAGATGATTTTAAACAGCTTTTTGAAACTGAAAACATCTCAACTATTTATAATCCAATTGATGTAGCCCAGGTGCTTGCAACAGCAGATGAATATCATCCTGAGCTGCAAGGTGATTATATTGTGAACGTGGGCAAGTTTAAGCCACAAAAGCGTCAGGATATTTTGATTCGTGCTTATGCACAGGCAAATGTAAAAGAAAAATTAGTGCTTGTGGGGACAGGGGAGCTTTTGCCGAACTGTCAGCAATTAGTCAAAGAACTGCACATTGAAGATCGTGTGATATTTACCGGCTTTAAAAAGAACCCTTATCCTTATATGAAGCATGCCAAATTGATGGTGCTTTCATCCGATTTTGAAGGATTGGGGCTTGTTATTTTGGAAGCGTTGGCTTTGGGGACACCTGTGATCAGCACAGATTGTCCATCAGGGCCGAGTGAAATTTTAGCTGCAGAGGATTTAGTTGCAGTCGGTGATGTTGCTGCCTTAGCAGATAAAATGGTGACCACTTTACAACAAACAGAACAACGTCAAATCCAGCTTGATCAACGTTTTTTACCCGATACTGCCGTGCGTCAATATTTAGATTTGATTGTTTAAGCTCAATTATCGCTGATACGGTCGTCCTAAGCGTTTTTTAATGGAGCGTACCAGACGACTCATGAATTTGGATAGGTAAAAACCATACAGGCCGAAAGCTAAACAGTGATATAACATCCGGTTGTGTTCATTTTGAATCAAATCACTAGCTTGGGGTAATTGTTGGATAGCACCTGCAAATTTGCTCCAATTGTGTTTTGCGCACTGTTTATTTTTAAATTTAGTGCTTTGATATATATAAATATAAAAGAAATGCATTAATGGAATGATGAAAATTACCTGTGCTTTGGTCTTTTCAATCAAGGTTGGGATGAGTTGCTCAAGGCATTGCAGTGATCGATCAATATTGGACGCATTTTTGCAATTGGTGGCACTGCTGGCACGTATACGGTAGCCATATAAAGCGGCTTGGATTGTATAGAAAGAGCGGGCTTGCATGATGACATCTGGAATCGTGGCTGCATCTTCATAATGACTGAGTTTAGGAAATTCGATGCCTTGAAAAAGTGAGGCTTTATAGAGGTGAATGCCTGAAAACCAACGGTTTACATTAAAAATATCAATCAGTGTCTGCTGATGCTGCTGCGTTTGATCAAGGACCTGCTGAGGAATAAATGGATGTGAGATTGGCGTGAGATCTTCAGAGAGACTTTGATAGCCAAAACTGATGACATCGGCATCACTTGCAATCGCTCGCTGAATTTCTTGTGCATAAGCCGGCAACAGCACATCATCTGAATCCAAAAACGTGAGATACTTGCCTTGCGCATGTCTAATACCTAAATTTCTAGCAGCAGCCACCCCAGCATTTTGCTGCTGGAGAATTTTAATATTTTTGATGTGTGTTTGTGGCTGTTGCTTCAGGTATGTGCTGAGGACATCGATCGAATGATCCGTTGAACCATCATCAACACAAATCACTTCAATGTCATCGGTTAATTGAGCAATGACACTTTGAATACAATCAAGGATATACTGCTCAACATTATAAATAGGAATGATGATGGTTAAGTTAAACATGTGAACAGTGATCATCCTGAATCAGACTTAAGAATTTCCCGACCATATTTTCATTACTAAGCAATGTTTTATCAAAATTTAAAGCGGGGTATTGGGCGAGATTCTGATCTATTTTTTCAGCTAATGCATCTATATTTTGTGGCTGAACGAGATTATCTTTTAAATTTGCAATACTTAATTGATGATCAATTGCATCACTGACGTAATAAGCCACTACGGGTACATCCAAATACAGTGCTTCTGAAATAACAAGACCGTAGCCTTCACTTTGTGAACTGGAAATCAGCAAGCGGCTTTGTTGGATATATGCATATGGGTGATTGACCCAACCCAAAAACTCAACACGATCTTCAATCTCTAGTTGTTTGCATAACGCCTGTAAATCTGTTTTTAACTCTCCATCGCCAATAATCAGCATATTTTTTGCTGTCTTAGATTGGGCAAATGCCCGGATGGCATGATCTGGCTGTTTTTCATGACTTAAACGTCCGACAAATACACAGTCCCAATGTTTTTGAGGGGCGGCTAATTTATGTTGATCAATCTGTGTGATATCAATGCCATTATAAATCGTTGTCAATTGTGCATTAGGTAACAGTCGTTGATAGTCTTTTTCCAAGTCTTGATTGACGGTGATGATCTTTTTGCCATCAAATAGCCGAATAAAATATTTTTTCTCCAAATAGTAGCGTCGATATTCTTTATACCATCGAAACAAATTTGCGGTGGGTTGTCTGTAAGGTTTAAAAATTTCACCATGTATCCATAGCCAAACATTGCCGTGAATGACATGGGAAAGACAAAATGCAAATGCATGAGAAAGAAGAATAAGATCAGGTTTTTGCGCAGCAATGATTGTTTTTATTTTTTCGACATCAGCATCCGGTAAGGTGCACTTTCTTAATAATTTGCCTGTATAAAGGGATGCGTCAAAGTCTGGGCAAATCAGGGTCAAGGCATCAGGAATATCGATCTTTATATCGTTTGGATTTAATGGAACAATTGTGACTTGATGACCTTGTTTGGTTAAATGAATAGCTGTATCAAGAAGAATCTTTTCTGCACCACCACCTTTTAAGTGGTCAACGATACACAGAATTCGATAGGGGCGAGATGCATTTTTCATCATAATCGACCAAAGCAGAAGATGGGTGTTTTATGTTATTTGTAAAGATTAGAGGGTGTGCCTTCTAAATTGCGAAAGCGCTTATAACTCCATAAATACTGTTCTGGAGCGGCATTAATCATGCGCTCCATTTCTTTATTAAGCGTATCGACTGAAAGCTGCAAATCTTTGGCATTAATCTCTGCAGATAAGGTCTGCACATGCAGCTCAAAGCCACTTAAATCTTCACGGCGTAAACAGCTTAAGCCAATCACTGAACACTGGGTCTTGGCTGCCAGTTTAGAGAGCAAGGTAGAGGAAAGTGCATTCTGACCAAAGAAAGGTGAATAAATACCACCCGACTCTTTAGGCACATGATCTGGTAAAATTGCGGCAAATCCACCTTGTTTTAAATGCTTAAATAAGGCACGTACGCCTGTTTCATCGGTGGGTACCAGTGTGGCATTAAGACGCTGCCGTGCTTCCAGCATAAACCGGTCTACATCCGGATTTTTGCTCGGTTTATACATAATGACCGGTGCAGTATGTAAATTCACCCAGGCATTCATCAATTCCCAGGTACCAAAATGCGGCACCACTGCCAAGGTCCCATTCGGGTTTTGCAGTGCGTCTAAAAAAATATCTTCTCCATGCACGACCTTGATCTGTTCAAGGGCAAACTCCGGTGCAGAACCCCAAATCTTGACCGATTCTGCATAGGTCATACATTGGCTTTTCAGGCTACGCTTTGTGAGCTGATCCCGTTCTGATTCGGATAACTCCGGATAAGCAGACTTTAAATTAATTTCTGTCACACGTCGGGCAGAGGAGTTGCTCACATACAGCAACCAGCCCACAGATCGGGCAGTGACCTGAATCAAGCGCAGGGGGAGTTTGGAGAAATTTTTAAGAAGGGAATACATGAATCAAGCAAGAGTCCGCGCAATTATGGTCGATCTGCATTGCCTTTTAAGACCATATAAATCAGTCCGACAAAAATCAGCAAGGCGCCGATAATACTACTCAGGCTGAAATACACAATACGGTCATTGGTATCAAGCGCAAACAGGTTGTTCGCCAAGATATAACGCATGAACAGCCATTGTACAATCGAAAAGACAATGAGCATGATGCCGCGGTTACGTACTGCAGGACGCATTGCCATCGCTGAATCACCTAAGAATGAAAACTGCAGTTATTATGCCATTGCTCGGCAGTGATCTCAATGTAATAAAAAAGCCCCGCAAGTGCAGGGCTTCTTTAGAATGACAAGCTATTATTCTTGAGATTCCGCTTTTGGTTTTTCACGTAAGCGAATACCCAAATCACGCAGTTGAGTCGCTTCAACTGGTGCTGGTGCTTGAGTCAATGGACATTCAGCAGTCTTGGTTTTCGGGAATGCAATCACATCACGAATAGACGCACCGCCGGTCATCAGCATCACTAAACGGTCCAGACCGAATGCTAGACCACCGTGTGGAGGCGCACCGTAACGTAAAGCATTTAGTAAGAAGCTGAATTTCTCTTCAGCTTCTTCTTCACCAATACCTAAAGCTTCAAAGATGGCTTTTTGCATTTCCAGGTTGTGAATACGCAGTGAACCACCACCGATTTCAGTACCGTTTAATACCATATCGTAAGCGACAGACAGCGCAGCACCCGGGTTGTTCTTCACTTCTTCAACGCTTGATTTTGGCAGCGTGAATGGGTGATGCACAGAAGTCCATTTGCCATCATCAGTTTCTTCGAACATTGGGAAATCAACCACCCAAAGCGGAGCCCATTCGCAAGTTGAAAGATTCATGTCGTGACCAATCTTGACACGAAGCGCGCCCATTGCATCATTCACAACTTTGGCTTTATCTGCGCCGAAGAAGACGATGTCACCATTTTCAGCACCAACGCGTTTTAAGAGATCCAGCACGATTGGCTCGATAAATTTCACGATTGGTGATTGCAGGCCTTCGATACCTTTTTCAAGTTCGTTCACCTTGATATACGCCAGACCTTTGGCACCGTAGATACCCACGAATTTGGTGTATTCATCAATTGCACTACGTGGCAGTGAACCTGCACCTGGAACGCGAAGCGCCACGATACGGCCTTTCGGATCTTTGGCAGGGCCAGCGAATACCTTGAACTCAACGTCTTGCATTAAATCTGCAACATCAATCAGTTTCAACGGAATACGCAGGTCCGGTTTGTCGGATGCATAGTCACGTATCGCATCGGCATAGGTCATACGCGGGAATTTGTCGAATTCAACGTTTAGAAGCTCTTTGAACATCTTCACGGTCAAACGTTCCATCAGATCCATGATGTCATCATCGCTCATGAACGATGTTTCAACGTCGATCTGGGTAAATTCTGGCTGACGGTCCGCACGTAAGTCTTCGTCACGGAAACATTTGGCGATTTGGTAATAACGGTCAATACCACCTACCATCAATAACTGTTTGAACAGCTGTGGTGATTGTGGCAGTGCGTAGAAGCTACCGTTAGACACACGACTTGGAACCAGGTAGTCACGTGCACCTTCAGGCGTTGCACGAGTCAAAATTGGAGTTTCAACGTCTAGGAAACCGTTGTCTTCGAAGTAGTTACGAATCAAGTTGGTCAGTTTAGAACGGAAACGTAAGCGCTCTAACATTTCTGGACGACGGATGTCCAGGAAGCGGTATTTCAGACGGATTTCTTCAGAAATATTGGTGTTTTCATCATTCAGTGGGAATGGCGGCGTTTCAGATTGAGCCAGCACTTCAATTTCTTTGCCCAATACTTCAATCTGGCCACTGACCATATTGGCATTTTCAGTACCCGCATAACGGCGGCGTACACGGCCTGTAATTTTTAATACGAATTCAGAACGAGCTTTATCTGCTGTGGCAAATGCTTCTGGGGTATCCGGGTCGATAACCACTTGTACCAGACCATCACGGTCACGCATATCCAGGAAGATCACCCCACCGTGGTCACGGCGACGATGTACCCAACCACACAAGGTTACGGTTTGGTCGATTTGAGCTTCGGTTAAAGAACCGCAGTAATGAGTTCGCATCATAGCGTAAAAAATCCAACTATATGGGTTAATGACAGCGCATACGTAAACAGCGTACCGCTTGAAGTAAATGTTGGATTATGCCTCTTTGCAGGTTTTGTCACAAGAACTAGCGTGAAAAACCCGGCAATTTCCTGCTATTTCGAGTTAACCGAACTCATGATTGCGGTCCAGAATCTGAAATAAAATACAGCCCGTGGTTAAAATGATTAAGGCACCCTGACTAAACTCATTAAAAGCCCGGCCCAGAAAATAATAACGATGGCTATACCACAGTTCATCACTGAAATAGCGGGCATAATCCCAGACCGAATAAGCACCTAGCAAAATGGCCAGGCCAATCAGGATGGCTGCCGCTTGTTTGACCCGTTGGCTCACTGGCCAGTGCTGACGATAGTGCTGATAATAACGCCAGCACATCCACAGCAAAAACGGCAGGGCCAGAAGCGAACTGCCAATCTGCAAGATAAAATGCAGTGGATAGGTCTGGGAAAACCAGGACACCGGCTGGCTTAAAAGGTCATGAAAGGCAAAAGTGCGAAAGTCGACGTGAGTTAAACCATCCCAAATTAAATGGGTGGCATTGCCCAGCAATAGCCCGAGGACTACCGCAAGCAAAAAACCAAGGGCCGACTTGAACGAGTCCAGATTGAGCTCATGTTGTATGCCTAGCGCCCGATACAGCACCGGACGATAAATCAGATACCATGCCGCACAAAAAGCCAGACCCAGCCATAAATTTGGATGAACAATTGAACTCCATAAATGATTCAAGCCGCCCTGATCGGTGGTAAATAAACGGCTTAAATCGGGCAGCATACAGCCAATAGCGAGGGCCGCAATGGGAAGACGATGGCCTGTCAGCTGGGCAATGGGGGGTGCTAAAACTGCATGAGATAAGGTAAAGGGCATACAGGCGTAGACAATAAAAACGGAAAAATCCGCGAGGCCCTATAGCTTAACCAAGCAAAGATGAATTTTATGTTTTTTATTGCAAAACAGTTGGAATGTTATATTATAACATTATTCAAATTTGTTACTCTGAGCCTGAGTCATGTCCTTCCATAAGAATTTAATAACACTGTCTATTTTTGCTGTTGTGACCCCTGTGGTTTTTGCAGATGAGGCGAATCTATCCAATGCACAGCAACTTGAAACCATCCAGCTAAAAGCCCATCCTCTGGTTCAGACTGCAGCAGACTTTGCGGTAGCAGATCAGGTGGTGGAACAGAAAGTATTGGCGGAACGCCCAACAACCATTGGTGATGCACTGGCTGATGAACTGGGTGTATATTCAAATCAGTACGGCACAGGTTCAAGCCGTCCCGTGATTCGTGGTCAAGATGGCCCGCGTGTCAGAGTCTTACAACACGCATCTGAAACTGCCGATGTATCGACTTTATCTCCAGACCATACGGTTACGGTAGATCCAATTCTGGCAAAACAGGTTGAAGTGATTCGTGGTCCATCGACTTTACTCTATGGTGCTGGTACCGTCGGTGGTTTGGTCAATGTAACCGATCAGAAAATTCCAACCCAAATGCCAGCAGATGGCTTAGAGGGCACCGTCGGCGTGCGCTATAACTCGGGTAGCGATGAGAAGCTGGCCAGTGCGGGGGTAACAGCAGCAATTGGTGACAACTTTGCCTTACGTGTAGAAGGCTCCAAACGTAAAGCAAATAACTATATTACGCCGGATTACTGGGTAGAACATCATAATGATGAAGCTGGCCATGAAGATCATGATCATGGACATGATGCTGAAGAAGAACATGAAACACATTTTGATAAAGCCCGTCGTGTAGACAATACCTTTGCAGAAGGGCAAACCGTGAATATTGGCGGCTCATGGATTCATGACCGTGGTTTTGTCGGGGTGTCTTATAGCAACCGTCAGGACAAATACGGTTTACCAGGGCATAGTCATGAATATCATGACTGCCATCCTCATGGTAATGAAATTCATTGCGGCGGACATGGCGTTTCAGCTCCAGATGAGGATGGGGGCGAACATGCTCATGGTGGTCCATGGGTCGATCTGGAATCACACCGTTATGATGTCCGTACAGAACTGGATCAGCCATTTGCCGGTTTTGACAAGTTACGTGCCCATGCCAGCTATACCGATTATGAACATGACGAGCTGGAAGAAAGTGAAGTTATCAGTAATTTTAAAAGCAAAGGCTATGATGCCCGTTTAGAGTTGGTTCATAAACCAGTCGCGGGTTGGGAAGGGGTCTTTGGTACCCAATATAGCCAACAGAAAATTAATCTTGCGGGTGGTGCGGAAGAACATGATGGGCATTCTCATAGTGGCGTGCTGATGGCAGACACCAAGACCGAAAAATATAGCCTGTTCGGTTTAGAACATAAGCAGTTTGGTGATGTGCATGTGGAATTGGGTGCACGTGTAGAACATCAAAAAATTGATGTAGATTCAACTCAAAAAGACTATTCGGATACCGGTGTGTCAGGTTCAGCAGCAGCCAATTGGGAATTTGCTCCAAACTATAAGCTTTCTGTGGTTGGCTCGCATCAGCAACGTTTACCACTGGCACAAGAGTTGTATGCGGACGGTATTCACTTTGCCACCAATACCTATGAGCGTGGAAATGAGGATCTGGATGTTGAGAAGTCAAATAACCTTGAGTTAGGTCTGCATTATGAAGGTGAAAAACTCGACTATCATGTGCATGTTTATCACAACTGGTTTGATAACTATATTTATGGCTCAACAACCGACAGCGAAGGAACATTCCGTCTAGTTGATTATAAACAAGACAAAGCCCGTTTCTACGGTACAGAAGCGCAGTTAGGCTATGCCATTAACGATGCTTATAAAGTCAGCCTGTTTGGTGACTATGTGCGTGGCAAAATTGATGGTGAAAACGCACCGCGTGTACCAGCAGGCCGTTTAGGTACCAAAGTAGAAGCCGATTTTGCTGACGGCTGGTCAGGTCTGGCAGAGTACTATCATGTCTTTAAACAGGACCAGATTGCCAGCTATGAACAGGAAACCCAAGGCTATAACATGGTCAATGTCGGTCTGGCTTATGCAGGTGCCATGGCGAATAACCAGGACTACCGCGTGTTCTTTAAAGCCAATAACCTGCTGGATGATCAGGTTTATTCACACACCTCATTCCTGTCCAGCATTCCGCAAGTGGGCCGTAATTTTACCGTTGGTTTAGAATATAACTTCTAAGCAAAACTTAAATTTATTGCCAAAATCAAGAGGATGTCACGGAAATCCTCTTGAAAAAAGCCTGAAGAAAACCTAGCCTGAGTTGATTGGGTTAGGTTTTTTCTTATGCGTATCTTTCAACGAATTCACAATAAACTGAACTGGTCACCACGGCGTTATCTGGGCGTGATGATGGGCCTGCTGGCGTTAAGCTATTTATCCTCGGCGCTGTATCACACCTATAAGCCCTTACCGGATGGTTTGAATTATGCGGGACCGCTACGTCATGCCGAAGTCAAATTTCTGGCCGATCAGACCTATCTGGATGCACAGGGCCAGCAGCATTATGATCATCAGATTTTTAATGAAATGCTGCGCCTGATTGATGAAGCACAAAGCTTAATTGTGCTGGATATGTTTCTATTTAATCCGCAAACCGGGGCATCACAGGCCCAGCATCAACCGCTCAGTCAGCAATTGACCGATGCACTGATTCAAAAACGCCGTACCCACCCGGATATTGAAATCAGGCTGATTACCGATCCGATTAACTCGGTTTATGGCGGTCTTGCGCCAGAGCATTATCGGCAACTGCGCCAGGCCGGAATTGATGTGATCGAAACCAATTTAACTCCGCTACGCGCTTCCAATCCGATGTGGTCCGGATTCTGGTACATCTGCTGTCAGGGCATCCGCAATAATCCGGAGGCTGGCTGGCTGGCCAATCCGTTTGGCGAGGGCAAAATCACCCTGCGCAGTTATTCCGAGCTGCTGAATTTTAAGGCCAACCACCGTAAAACCATTGTGGTTGATACCCCGGACGGCTGGGAAGCTCTGGTGACCTCAATGAATCCGCATGATGCCAGTTCCCATCACTCCAATGTGGCGCTGGTGGTCAAAGGCAATACCGCGGTAGATATTCTGAAAACCGAGCAGTCGGTGGCGCTCATGTCCGGCAGCAATATTCCCGGGGTGATTGTCGGTGAGTTTCAGGCCGCTGCTACTGAACCGCAGGTGCAGGTGCTGACTGAAAAAGCCATTTATGATGCGACTTTAAACCTGATTAATAGCGCCAAAGCCAATGAACAGGTCGATCTGGTGATGTTCTATCTGTCCGAGCGCCAGATTATCAAAAGCCTGCTTGCAGCCCATGAGCGTGGGGTGAAATTGCGGGTGCTGCTGGATGCCAATAAAGATGCGTTTGGTCTGGAAAAGAATGGCGTACCGAACCGGCCAGTGGCAGCAGAATTACATCAGGCCGGCATTCCACTGCGCTGGTGTAATACCCAAGGCGAGCAATGTCATAGCAAAATGCTAATCAAGCGCAATGCCCAGCAACAGGAGATGATTTTAGGTTCGGCCAATTTTACCGCGCGGAATTTAAAAAATTATAATCTGGAAACCAATTTACGCGTGTTAGGCCCGGCTCAAGCTCAGGTGTTTCAAGATGCTCAGCAGTATTTTGATACCGCCTGGTCAAACTTAAATGGCCGTCAGATGAGTGTGGATTATGCCCAGTATGCCGATGAATCGACGCTGAAATATGGACTGTATCGTTTGATGGAATGGAGTGGCTGGTCGACGTTCTAACCTCCCTCATTCCAAGCTTCTGTTTGGGAGCCGTGGCTTCTGCTTATAAGAGAGCTGGAAGAATGAGTTTTCTTCCACCTTTGTAAGAGAAGGTTAAGGAGGATGTAGTGGTCAACAAATATTGGACACAGTTTTAAGTTTTTGTTCAGCCTCATAAGGACTGCCCCCTTGATTAAAATGATGTGGTCGGATGCGGTTGTAGTACTGCATTAAATAAAAACCAATGTCTGCTTTGGCTTCTTGAATGGAATGGTAACCAAGTTTTGGGATCCATTCCGTTTTAAGACTTCTA
>NZ_VPBE01000024.1:0-34697 GCF_013418895.1 Acinetobacter sp. YH12116
AAGCATCGTCATTTTATTATGGTCAGCCTCAGGGTGAAGTGTGTCTAATCAACAGGGTTTTCGGTCTCTAAGTACTTTTTAAAGGGAACATCATCGACTCAAATCTCTATTTGCAACAGTGCCATAATAAGTGCAGAAAGCAAAGAGTTACTAATTTTATACAATATAAGTTTCTGATTTATAATTAATTAACTCGATTGCAATCTAGCTTTTTCAGCAACGATTTATCTTTTTTAAAATAGTATTAATTTATTTTTTTGAGAACAAACCTTAACAAAATTACAAGTTTGTAATTTTGTTGTCATTCTGATGTATATATTTACTCATTATTATAAGTAAAGATTTTTTTGCTCAGTTCTATGTTGTAAATTCCAGCAATTATCATAGCCACGCGGCTGTTACTGAAGAGAATAGTAAGAAGTTAATATTTGCTGTAGGTTTGACCACTACTTTTTAATCGTAGAAATTATAACCGTTTTTATTACTCAAAGTTTAACTTTTGTGATTGTCTAAAAACACATAGCGGTCGAATGGCCATATTAACTGACTTAAAATCAGTCGCATACTTTAATGTAGCGGTTCTGATAGCACAAAAGTTCGCAGCATGAAAACGGAACCGGCATAATTGATTTATAGTGAACCCATACACTAAGCATAATGATTTAGAGGACGATAATCCCAATGAAAAAATTCCTTTTAGGAGCTGTTGCCGCATCTGTTTTGGCCTTTTCAGGTAGTGCTATGGCCAATTTTGTGGCAGGTCAGGACTATCAGGTGGTCGCAAAACCAGTCAAAGTCGAAAAACCGGGCAAAATTGAGGTACGTGAATTCTTCTGGTATGGCTGTGGTCACTGTTTCGCGCTTGAACCACATATGCAGGGCTGGTTGAAAAAATTACCAAAAGATGTACGTTTTGTACGTACACCTGCTGCAATGAACCCGCTTTGGGAACAGGCTGCACGTGCTTATTATGTTTCAGAAGCCCTGGGTGTGCGTCAAAAAGCACATTTACAATTATTCCATGATATTCATGATAAGCAGCGTCCAATTTTAGAACAGGCGCAATTGGCCAAGTTCTATACCCGCTATGGTATTCCTGAAGCGAAATTTAACAGCACTTATAAATCTTTCCCGATCACTTCGAAAATTGCCCAAGCCAAAAATCTGGCTGCTCAGTATCAGTTAAGTGGTGTTCCGGCAGTGACCGTGAATGGTAAATATATTGTGCAGGGCAATGATGCCAAAGTAATTCAGGTGGTGAATTACCTGATTGAAAAAGAGCGTAAAGCCAAATAAGACGCGATTGATTATCTCTAAAAAAAACCTGCATCGAATCTGCAGGTTTTTTTATTTAAACTGGAGGAATGGTTATTTACGTCCTGACTGCCGGATCTGGTGTTTCTATCGGCGGGCGATACCAGTGTAAAATTCCTCGGAATAAGAGCTGCATCTGCAACACGCTTTGCGCTTTAAAGTCATGGGATTGAATATGAATCGTGGATTGTATCTTTACCAGTTCATACCTGATATCTTCATTCAGAAAATGAATTTTCCTTTCTATTTCAACACGCAGAATTGCCGAGGCGCCCCGACGCTCTAAAACAAACAAAGGTGGTGTTTCAAAAAGTATGCTGAAAAAAACAATATGGCTTTTGATAAAATAGAGGTATGAAAATAACGCTACAAATCAAATGTCCTACCTGTCTAAGTAACAATATTGGGATAGTTTTATCACAGCATTTCAATGTTGCAAGCAAGTGATCGGTAAGTTTTTTACCGTCGGTATTGAAGGTAACAATTGTAGAATTCGTCATCGAATCAGGCGTGGATTTAGGAGAAGTTGCAACTTTTCTAAAAAGCTCGAAAATCATTTTAAAGCCTTTGATTTGACTTTCTTTTACCTTAATAACGGATTTGTTTAACGCTAGCATACTTTTTGAAACACCACCAAAGTGGTAAGGAATTCCCACTGTTACTCTAACAGAGATTAAGCAGGATCAGCTGTAAATCCACGCTCACTGAGAGTTGCAATGACTTTATCCTGACTCACTGTTGTGTTGATTTCAACGATACGGTTTTGTAAATCAATATCGAGTGAGGCATTCGAGTCGAGCTCTTTAATTGCGGTAGTAATGCCGCGTGCACAACCACCACAAGTCATATTAGCGATGTGAAATTTCATATGTTGCTCCTTTTTAACAAAACATTTGTTTAAAACATTAGAACAGTAACTCTAAACTTTCACCATACAACCAGCCTTTTTCTGAATCAGTTACTCGCTGTAACTTGGTCTGTTTACAACCTTACAGTTTTCTTCAGAGTATTCCAAAGAAGAGTGTTCTAATGACTACAGTAAAAGTACTTAACCAACATTAATGTGACTTTAAAATGACATTTTTGTCATCTACGATCACTCTGAAATTTATAAGATTAGTTATTTCAATCAATGGTAGTGAACTGAATAGATGAGACCGTTATGGGTTGAAGATAAGCTAAAAACCGGTGACTACCTTTATGTATAATGCCTCATGATGCGATTTTACTGTTCTGATTGTCGTAAGTTGACAGTCCAGTAGAAACTTTATTGCTCAGCTACAAAAGATAAATGCAGTAATGTTAAATTTCCTCAATTCCCTTATTTTGAAATTCTCTTATTCAATACCCACGACAGTGGTTATATAGCCTGTTGTTAATAGAATTGATAGACCTAATAACATCTCAAATAAAATGGCATGACTAAGGTGTTTAGCAAATTTAGGATGTTGAAGATGCGGGGTGAAATACCATTTGTTGAAGGCAGCTAAAAGTAGAATACTTATAACAAAAAACATTTTAACCATGAAACCATAGCCATATGCAGTATTGATTAAGGTATTAAAATCTTTAATTAAAAGAAGAGCTACACTAGCGCCACAGGCGATTAATATCCCAACAATGAAAGCAGCAATACGTCCAAATACATGCATGCGATCTTTTAAAGGTAAACCACTTATTTCCCGGCTGGTTTTCCATAACGGATATAAAGACCCCATCCATAACGACATAACTAGAATATGGATTGATAATAAAATTTGAGCAAGTAAGGTTAAATTAGCGACATGTCCGAGCTGGGAAAAACTAAAAATAATCGGGAGAAGTAAAACACAAAATATTGAACTTTCAATTATAGAAAAATGACCTTTGTTCCTGTTAAGTTTAACCACCATGAGAAGAAGTAAAAGAGCAAAACTAATAGAACGAAGAACGTATATATACCCCGTCGGAGTATTAACCAATATATTAATATACGTGGGGTCCACCATACCTGTAATACCAGTATTGGC
Source organism: Acinetobacter sp. YH12116 (assembly GCF_013418895.1). Lineage (NCBI taxonomy): Bacteria > Pseudomonadati > Pseudomonadota > Gammaproteobacteria > Moraxellales > Moraxellaceae > Acinetobacter > Acinetobacter sp. YH12116. Next base: position 3,324 of record NZ_VPBE01000024.1, read on the forward strand.
AAAACTACCAATCAGAATAAAAAATCCCAAGGTACTGGAAATTAGGCCTAATCCAGCGCCAATTGTAATATATTTAAGAATCGATTCTTTTAGTTCAAGATATTGTCTAAGTAAAAAATAGCAAAAGGCTCCACCAACGACAAAAGCTACACTTAAATATAAAATAACCTTAGTTAACCAAGTGGCCCACATCCAATATTCAGAAATCATTATTTTTGTCCATTCTAGAACAACATGCCAGCACCTCACTGACATGTTGAAAGGTAATCAATTCTTATTTAGTTGATTTGATAGTGAAACTATATTCACCATTCATGTTGTGACCATCTTTCCCCATTGTTGTCCAGACAACGGTATATTTACCTTTTTTCAGTTTCGGAAGAGCGACATCAAAGGATTTCTTTAAGTCATGAGTAACTTTATATTTTAAAGGAACATCTCTTCGCTGAGCATCCAGTAACTTAATATTCATCAACATAACCTCTGCACCAAAGTTAAGGGTCAAGTTCTTTGGTTGACTAAGGATAGATGCATTTTCCGCAGGAATCGCACTCACTAAACTCACATGAGCGAACGTAGTTGTAGTAGCCACAATCATTGTTGCAGCTACTACAACATTACGTAGAGCAGTCATTTTATTTTGAAATAATTTCATTTACGTTTCCTCTTGATTCGTTAGTTCATTAGAGATGACTTTATAAAATCTATATTTAATGAGACCACATCATCTCCTCTTATATTTCAATTATTAGTGAGAGACAGAAACAGAGCGATGACTTCAAAATTACATTTTTGTCATTTTTAAAATTTAAAATCTTTAACTATTAAAATAATCTTATTGAAAAATAATGATCATTTAACAAACAAATTATGCAGGTGGTTGATTTATGAAATGTAGTAATCATTTTGTCTAAGAAAATAGTAGCTATTTAATTTTTTATATTTTAGTTTAAATATAAACATGTTATGTTTAATTTGATCTAATATAAATTTGTGGGCTAAGCACATGACTCAAACACGTCCAAGAATGACCAAATTATTTGAACAGCTTGGTTTAGCTTCTACTGAAGAAGCAATTGCAAAATTCATAGAGAGCCATCAGCTAGCTGGAGATGTTTTTTTAACACAAGCAATTTTTTGGACTGATGCTCAACGTCATTTTTTAGAAGAAAAACTACACTCTGATGGTGAATGGACGACAGTGATTGATCAATTAAATGAGTCTTTACATGAAAATTCAGTAAAATAATTTTCCGTTAGTATTAAGGATCTACATTCTTCCCTGCATTGAATACAACTCATTCATACAGTAGTACTGTTTTGGAGATGGAATCTCTATTATATAAGTAGTAGATTCCTTACTCTGAAATTTGGATTATAAACCCTAATATTAAAAATAATCTTCTTTACCTTCTATCGGCTTTGTTGCATAAATATGTAAGCATCTGATTTAAATAAATTTAATTTTGGATCAAAAAATAATCAAAACTTCTAAAATCATATAGTTATGAAATCTTTGTGCAACAAAGCCCCTTCTATCTAATAAATATACCAATAAGTTTAATAATTAAATTATCCACCCTTTTTTCTATAAAAAACTATTTTGATCAACTGTATTTTTTCTTTAAAGGAATAAGAGTGTAAATTACATTAAGAATGTGTCTCTAACTAGCCTTGGAGTCATCTAATCATTTCATTTTTATTTTTTTAAGCACATAAAATCATAACAACTTTAATAGTTTTAAAAGATTAATATTAAATAAAATTTTTGTCATCTCAGCATAGACTATATATTTCGAGAAGATCTCAAAATTACATTTTTGTCATTTTTAAAAATAATTAATTAATAGTGCTAAAATTTTTAAGAGAGACAGAGAATAACCAAAAATTTCATCAGTTTAGTAGTCAAATTCCTAGACTCTGTTCAGTACTAAAACATAGCTTTTACTTCCAAATTATTTAAAGGAAAAAATTATGATGAAATTCAAAAACATTTTTTTGGGCTTATGTATCGCAGCCGCGTCATTGAATACATTTGCACAGCAATCCGATGAACACAAAGATCACCACCCTGAAAAAACAGCACCATCTGCAGTAACAATTAAGCAAACAGTTACCAGCACCACTGCTACAGATAAAATGGCTGCAATGGACCAGCACATGAAAGCAATGCAAGCCATGCATGCAAAGATGATGGCTGCAAAAAACCCTCAAGAACGTCAAAAACTTATGGCTGAGCACATGAAACTCATGCAAGGAGGTATGAGCATGATGAAACAGATGAGCGGCCAAAGCATGCATGCAAATATGGCTGACCGTCAGCAAATGATGGAAAAACGTATGGACATGATGCAATCCATGATGCAGATGATGATGGACTGTATGCCTCCCTCCACAACTAAATAATTACCCATGAATTAGAGAGGGAAGCACCATGAACCATCAACCTCAAGAACATAATTCAGTACCTAACTTTTGGTCTACACGTTATGCCATCGGCCTATTCGTGATTGGTGGTGTGGCAGCCTATTTTCTCTTAACCGAGCATTTGGCCCATGTCGTTGGTGTTTTACCCTTTTTACTCCTTTTAGCATGCCCACTCATGCATATTTTTATGCATGGTGGTCATGGACATCACCATCATCAACAGAAAAATCCAGACACATCAGATAATAAAAAATCAAGCGAACCAGGAGACCCCTCATGAATCATGCGGAATCGGCTTATGGTTTATGGACGCTGGTTATCATTAACTCAGCAGTTTTTATCATGTTCGCTTTCAGTTTTTTTAGACCTTCCACTGCGCGCGATTGGCGTACATTTGGGGCCTTTTCGGCTTTTATCATTGCTCTATTTGTCGAAATGTATGGTTTTCCTTTAACCATTTACCTGTTATCTGGTTGGCTTCAAACTCGCTTCCCTCAACTTGACTTACTTTCTCATAATGCAGGTCACTTGTGGTCAACGCTATTAGGTGAAAAAGGTGATCCACATTTTGGCATTTTGCATATCGCCAGTTACGTTTTCTTGGGCTATGGATTTTACCTGTTATCAACGTCATGGCACGTGCTGTACAACGCGCAACGTCAGCATTCTTTAGCGATCACAGGCCCTTATGCACGTATACGTCACCCACAATACGTGGCTTTTGTGATGATCTTGCTGGGTTTTTTATTGCAATGGCCAACTTTACTGACACTGATTATGTTTCCAATCCTACTCTTAATGTACAGCCGCTTGGCAATTAAGGAAGAGGCTGAAATGAGTAAACAGTTTGGCGCTGTCTATGACAGCTATGCTCAACAGACTCCGAGATTTATTCCAAAATTCGGCCATAAAACCACTTTTCCATAAGAGAATTATTTATGTCAGATCAAAAAAATCATAACCAGGACCATATGGCACAGGCTACAACAGACGTACTGAAAGACCCAGTCTGTGGTATGACCGTCACTGAAGAATCGAAATACCATGAGGAATTTAAGGGGAAAACTTACTTTTTTTGCAGTGATAAATGTCAATCAAAGTTTCATAGCAGCCCGGTGCAATATATCGCTAAACCCGCAACGACGACTGCCGATGCACATACACAGCATCATCAGACTGTTCAACACGTTAATGCGGCAAGCACAACAGGTACGACCATCTATACATGCCCAATGCATCCAGAAATCAGGCAAGATCATCCTGGAAACTGTCCTAAATGCGGAATGACACTGGAGCCACTCATTCCTGAATTAGAGGAAGATGAGAATCCGGAGTTACGTGATTTCCGCCGACGCTTCTGGTGGACACTGCCATTGACCATCATCGTGACTTTTTTGGCGATGTTTGGTCATCAAATGAACCTGTTCAATATGGCTGTTCAGAGCTGGATTGAACTGGTGTTGTCACTCCCAATTGTACTTTGGGCAGGTTGGCCATTTTTTTCCCGGGGTTGGCAATCGGTTGTGAATCGCAACCCGAACATGTGGACGCTGATTGGTTTGGGCACTGGAGCTGCATTTATTTATAGTGTGGTCGCAACCATTGCACCGCAAATCTTCCCAGACTCATTTATTTCCATGGGTCGTGTCGCTGTTTACTTTGAAGCTTCAGCGGTCATCATTTCATTGACCCTACTGGGACAAATATTGGAGTTAAAAGCACGTTCGCAAACTTCTGCTGCAATTAAGTCACTCCTTGGGCTCGCTCCTAAAACAGCTCGCCGAATCCTGCCTGATGGAACTGAAGAAGATGTTCCTCTAACGCATGTCCATGTAGGAGATTTACTCAGAATTCGCCCAGGTGAAAAAGTGCCTGTGGATGGTGTAATCACTGAAGGAAGTAGTTCAGTGGATGAATCGATGCTGACAGGTGAACCTTTACCTATCACTAAACGTATCGGCGATAAAGTCATTGGAGCTACCCTGAATACCAATGGTTCATTGATCATGCGTTCAGAGAAAATTGGTTCAAGTACCATGTTATCCCAGATCGTACAGATGGTGGCGCAAGCTCAACGATCGAGAGCACCAATGCAACGTATGGCTGATCAGGTAGCAGGTTGGTTCGTCATTGCTGTAGTGATCATTGCCTTGCTTACCTTCTTTGGATGGGGACTATTCGGCCCAGAAGAATCAAGCTGGGTTTATGCATTAATCAATGCTGTGGCAGTACTCATTATTGCCTGTCCTTGTGCACTAGGCTTGGCAACTCCAATGTCTATCATGGTTGCGACGGGTCAAGGTGCTACTCATGGTGTGCTGTTCCGTGATGCAGCAGCCATTGAGAATCTACGCAAGATTGACACACTAATCATCGATAAAACAGGTACGTTAACTGAAGGACGCCCTGTATTCGATCGTGTAGTTGCCGCATCAGGTTTTGACGAATCTGAAGTATTACGTTTAGCCGCCAGTCTTGATCAAGGCAGTGAACACCCGCTAGCCGAAGCGATTGTAAACGCAGCACACGAACGTGGCCTGTCTCTTGAAACACCAGATAATTTTGAATCGGGCTCAGGGATTGGTGTTCGAGGTCAAGTGGGCGATCGTCAGTTAGCTTTGGGCAACACAGCACTGATGGAGCAATTGGGTATCTCGGTACAATCTCTGATTCCGCAAGCCGAAGAGCTGCGTTCGGAAGGTGCAAGTGTGATGCATCTAGCCATCAATGGTGAATTGGCCGGTCTGCTTGCAGTATCCGATCCCATCAAAAAAAGTACCCCAGAAGCACTTGCCACCCTGAAGGAAGCGGGTCTACGTATCGTGATGGCAACAGGAGATGGTCTCACCACTGCCCGTTCAGTCGCAGCACGTCTAGGCATTGATGAGGTACATGGTGAAGTTAAACCCGCAGATAAACTAGAACTGGTCAGCAAATTGCAGAAGGAAGGTCGCATCGTGGCAATGGCCGGCGATGGAATCAATGATGCACCAGCACTAGCCAAGGCTGATGTCGGTATCGCTATGGGGACCGGAACTGATGTCGCAATGAATAGTGCTCAAGTTACCTTGGTCAAGGGAGATTTACGCGGTATCGCGGTTGCCCGTTCACTTTCGGAAGCTACTGTTGGCAACATGAAACAGAACCTCATGTTTGCTTTCCTTTACAATGCTTTGGGTATCCCTATCGCGGCTGGCGTACTATATCCATTTACCGGTTGGTTGTTGTCACCGATGATTGCCGCCTTGGCTATGAGTTTGAGTTCAGCTTCAGTCATCACGAATGCCCTTCGCCTGCGAAATAAAAAGTTATGATAGAGAGTTCTTTTCTTCCACCAGATGTACCAGGTCTTATTGCAGCACTTGCCATCGGCCTGCTCATTGGTTTAGAACGAGGATGGCACGATCGTGAATTGCCCGAGGGCAGCCGAGTAGCAGGCCTACGTACCTTCACATTGACAGGATTGCTCGGAGGAGTGCTCGGTCATTTACAACCAAACTTCGGGCCTTGGCCGCTGGTCGCGGCCGTATTAGGGCTTTCCTTATTATTAACAGTGTCCTACGCGCGTACCGCAAAACTTTCCGGTAATCTAAGCGCTACCACGACGATCGCGATGCTGTTGACATTAGTTTTAGGTGCATATGCATCCCATGGTAATGTTACTTTAGCATTAACCGCGGCTGTAATCGTCGCTGTATTTTTGGATCTCAAGCCAACCTTACACGGTTGGCTACGCTTGATAGAGCATCGTGAATTAACCGCATCCCTGCAGTTGCTGGTACTTTCTGTCGTTATATTACCCTACTTACCCAATACGGGTCTGGGACCTTTTGCTGCATTAAATCCTTACCAGTTATGGTGGGCAGTGATCCTGATTGCCGGACTCTCTCTGGCAGGTCATTTTGCCATGCGGCTTACCGGTTCAGAAAGAGGCATATTCTGGACAGGTCTATTGGGTGGTTTGGCATCTTCTACAGCTGCAACTGTCGCACTGGCACGCTATACACGCCAGCACCCCGTCATGGTCAGTGCTGCTATTTCTGGAACATTGGCTGCCTGTGGCATCATGTTTTTTCGTATGGTTGTGCTGATAGGCGTCATTGAGCCAGCATTGCTAAGCACTTTTGGTGGTGCAATGATGATTGCGGGAATCCTTCTGCTGGGTATGGCATTGTGGAGACAACGCCAAATTACCAGCGCTGAAAACAACGATCGAACAATAGAAGCAATGGCTCCTTTTGATCTTGGGACAGCATTCAGCTTCGCTGCTTTCCTGGCTGTCATGGCAGTCTTGGTCCCGGCAGCAAAACAATGGTTGGGCACCAGCGGCATCTTCGTATTATCGACTATTTCTGGGCTAGCAGACGTAGATGCTATTTTAGTCTCACTTGCCCGCCTGCATAGTACTGAAGGCTTAACAACAAATGTGGCTGCTGTCGCGCTAGGGCTGGCCACACTGAGCAACATGTTAAGCAAAGCGACAATTGCATGGATGACAGGGGGGCACAGTTTGGCCGAGCTATCATATTTGGCTACACAATTGCCATGATAGGTGCTGGCGTAGCTCTGGCTCTCAGTTTGAGCTTTATGTAAGGTCAACTCGGGTAAATGGAAGATGTTCAAAAAATGAGTTAAAATGATTCCCCTTGCATGGATTCACTTTGAAAAACAATGGTAAAAATGATTCGACCATTGAGGGATTCAGCCTGGATGGTCGCCCCAAGCATATCAAGAATAGATTTTGTTATCGCGAGCCCTAAGCCGGTTCCTTCTTCTGTTCTTTGTCTAGATGCATCTGTTCGATAAAATCGATCAAATAACCTGGATAGTTGTTCAGGAGAGATTTCAGGGCCTTCATTTTCAATTGAAAATATTGTGTTATCTAAATTCTGTTGAAGTTTTATGCGTATTGTAGAATTCTTATTTCCATATTTAACTGCATTAGATAATAGATTGCTGAGTGCTCGACGTAACATAGCAGGATCACCTTTGACATTTCCAGATCCTGTTTGTTGAAGCGTCATATTTTTTTCGGCAGCTAGCGCATCATAGAAATCAAATAAGGCTGTAACTTCTTTAACCAGGTCAATATTCTGTAAGTTCTGTAATTTTAGGCCATGTTCTGCTTTTGCCAAGAAAAGCATATCGGATACCATTCGAGCCAAACGTTCTAATTCTTCTAAATTAGAAAATAGTACTTCTTGATAGGTACTGGTATCTCGTTTACGGGCAAGACATACTTGAGTTTGAGTCATTAAGTTATTAATCGGTGTTCTAATTTCATGCGCTAAATCAGATGAAAAATCGGAAAGCCTTTCTAAAGCTGATTCTAGTCTGTCGAGCATATCATTGAAGGCAATTGCTAATGATTTTAGTTCTGTTGGTGTGTGCTCAACTTCTAAACGTTCTGAAAGATGTTGGGCAGAAATGCCTTCTGCGACCTTAGCCATTTTTTGCACGGGTCTTAAACCTCTCCAGGTTGCAAACCAGCCTAAAAACATTAAACAAATCGTACCGGCTAAACCAATGTAAAAAAGTTGACGCTTAAAATCATTTAAAAAATGTAGATGTTCAGATGTATCGATCCCCACAATAATGCGTACAGATTGTATTTCAGTATTTTTGTTTATATCCGTGTTGTAGATCATGCCACGATAGGTCTTATTCTTAATTTTCCATTTAATCCAAGGGTTATTTGCTGACTTGATTAACTGTTGAGTATTAATGATTGAAGGTGTTGAACTAAATAAAATCTGACCTGCCGGTCGTTCTATTTGGACCATAAGATCATGGTGTCCAACTAAAGCATCTTTCAAATATAGATCAAGTTCTGGAGAATTTTTAGGATGCTGTTGGAGAAGATTCTGAATAAGCTGGATTTTACCTTCTAATTGGGTACGATCTTGCGTTTCAAAATGATGCATCACTAATTTATGGATGAAAAACCCCATCATAATGAGAATGCATATAGTCGATAATGAGAAAATAATACCAATACGAAAACTGATAGATTTGAATAATTTATTATTCATCTTCTACCTCTAATACATACCCCATTCCTCGAATATTCTGAATTAACTTAGGGGTAAAATTACTATCTACTTTATTTCTTAATCGTTTAATAGCGACTTCAACTACATTTGTATCACTATCAAAGTTCATATCCCAAATTTGAGATGCAATAAGTGCTCTTGGTAGAATTTCACCTCTTCTACGCATAAAAAGCTCCATAAGCGCAAATTCTTTAGCCGTCAGATCAATGCGTTGACCTGCTCGTGTTACCCGACGTTTTCTCAAATCAAGTTCTAAATCAGCAATCTTAATAATATTATTATCTTCTCTTTGTTGCCCTCGTCTAAGGAGCGTTTTTATTCGAGCTAGAAGCTCTGCAAAAGCAAAAGGCTTAACTAAATAATCATCAGCGCCTAGCTCTAATCCTTTTACTCGATCTTCGATTTGATCTCGGGCGGTAAGAAAAAGAATGGGCATTGTTTTACCGCTGCTACGAATATCATTGATAATATTCCAACCATTTAGTCCAGGTAACATCACGTCTAAAATAATTAAGTCATACTCTTCAGAAAGAGCTTGATGTTTACCCGTTAACCCATCTGTAACCCAGTCCGTAATATAGCCAGCTTCGGATAAACCTTGCTTGAGATAATCACCAGTTTTTTGTTCATCTTCAACTAATAGTATTCTCATCTCAGAATCCTAAGTTATTCATTAAAACTATAATAACGTTATAAAACATCTGATCGAGATAGATTACAAAAATGTCATTTTCAAGTCACTTAGATGTTCAGTGCTTCACTTTATTGTAGTAGCAAGAAATTAATTTTAGAGAAACTTATGAAAACTGTAGTGCGTCGTAGTCTAACAATTTTAATGTGTGCTGGAACTTTAATTGCTGGTACTCAATCTTGGGCAAAAGATGTATCAACCTCAAGTGCCACTAAAACGGTAAAAGCACAGGAACCTTGTACAAAACCTTGTAAAATGGAAAAAGATGACAAGACTCAGCAAGATCATAGTCAACATCAGTCTCCTAACTCATCTGACATGTCAAAAATGGATCATTCTATGATGAATATGGACCATTCTAAAATGGATCATTCAAAGATGAATATGCCTGGTAGCAATAAATAATTTTATAAATAGCGAGAAAGAAGTATTAAAGTTTATACTAAATATTTGCTTTATTACTTCAATCTTGACCTTTCTAAAGGTGAGATAGAATGTCAAAAAAGTTAAGTCATATACTCTTAATTGGAGTTGGTTTATTTTCATCAACTTGGGTAATGGCGGCAGTTAAAGAATATGATTTAACAATCGCTGAACAAACTGTAAATATCACAGGAAAACCAGTTGAGAGAATTACTGTAAATGGTAAATTCGTTGCACCACTTCTTGAATTTGAAGAAGGTGATGAGGCCGTTATCCGTGTTCACAATAAGTTAAAAAATCAGGACTCTTCAATCCATTGGCATGGCTTATTATTACCTGGAATTATGGATGGTGTACCTGGATTTAACAAATTTAATGGCATTGCCCCTAATAAAACTTATGAATATAAGTTTAAAGTCCGCCAAAATGGTACTTATTGGTATCATTCACATAGTAAAGGACAAGAACAAGACGGTTTATATGGTGCTTTTGTTATTTATCCTAAAGATAAAACTCCACTAACAGCTGCTGAAAAAACCGATAAAGATTACGTTGTTTTGCTTTCTGATTTTCATAATTCAACAAGTGATCAAATTATGAAAAATCTTAAAAAAGAAGCAGATTACTATCAGAACCGTCGCGAAACAGTATTCGATGTATTAAAACAAGTTAAACGTGATGGATTAAAGGCAACTTGGCAAGACCGCTCTATGTGGAATCGGATGCGGATGTTGAAAACAGATATGTCCGATGTGACTGGTTATACATTTTTAATGAATGGCAAAACACCTCAGCAAAACTGGACCGGTAACTTCAAAGCTGGTGAAAAAGTTCGCCTTCGTTTTATTAATGCTTCCGCTATGTCATTCTTTGATGTACGCATTCCAAACCTAAAAATGACTGTAGTCAGTGCTGATGGTCAACCTGTAAAGCCCGTTCCTGTAGATGAGTTCCGTATTGGTACTGCTGAAACCTATGATGTCATTGTGGAACCAAAACAAGCACATTACCAAATTGAAGCTGAATCTATTGATCGTACCGGTTTTTCAGTGGGAACATTACATGAAGAAAGCAGCCCAGCAGTCAAACAAATTGAGATGCCTAAATCTCGCCCTCGTGCTTTATTAACTATGGAAGATATGGGGATGAGCCATGACATGTCATCTATGAAAGGTATGGATCATGATATGTCTTCTATGAAAGGCATGAATCACGATATGTCTTCTATGAAAGGTATGGATCATGATATGTCTTCAATGAAAGATATGAATCATGATATGTCTTCTATGAAAGGCATGAATCACGATATGTCTTCTATGAAAGGTATGAATCATGATATGCCGATGAATAGCGCTACTGTTAAGGCGGCTTCAGACAAGAATGATAATACCGTATTTGGATGGGCAAATGCTTCAACACCTGAAGGTAATAAAGCATTGCAATATAGTGATTTGCAATCGTTAGATCCTCAAAAAGACACTCGTGCAGCTGAACGTGAAATAGAGATCCGTCTTGGTGGAAACATGGAGCGTTATATTTGGACAATAAATGGTAAAAAATTTAATGAAGCCGACCCACTAGTGGTGAAGTATGGTGAACGTATTCGCTTAAAATTTGTCAATGACAGTATGATGGCTCACCCAATGCACTTACATGGCATGTTTATGCAGCTTGAGAATGGTCAGGATCCAAGCAATATGCCAAACAAACATACGGTAATTGTTCCACCTGGGAAAACGATAACCACTCTACTCACAGCTGATGAGTTAGGTGAGTGGGCTATTCATTGTCACCTGCTTTACCATATGAGTGCAGGAATGATGAATAAACTCATTGTAGCCCAAGTAGACAAAGATAGTGTTTCAAAAAATATTGTTGCTCAGCCCCCAACAAATGAGAAGGGAGTAAATCCACATGCAAATCACTAAGAATTTCTTCTCAAAAACAGTCTTATCAATTGCATTAATAAGTATATCAAACTTAACTTTTGCTAATAGCAGCACTTCGGAACAAGAAAGTAATATTACAAATGGTATGAGAGTCTTATTACAGGAGTCTGGTGGCTTAAGATATAGCCCCCAAGAATTGTATCCAGAATATTATTCAATGGAAAATGCAAATGGGGGAGATAATATTATTCTGACCGCAAGAAAGAGATCAGCCCCATCTCATGATGATCATCTTAAAGAACATGGCGGACAAATTTATCAAGCAACAAAACTTGAAAATGCATGGATAGTTGATGAAGATGGTAAGGGTACACTAGGAACGAAGTTTGAAACTTTGATTGGGACAGATGAAAATCGTCTATTTATTGAAGCCAATTCGGAAAAGTCAGAAAGTAATGATCCAGAATATGCTGTATCAGCACTTTATAGCCGTAACGTAGCCCCATTTTGGGATGTACAAGCTGGGGTAAGATATAGTGAAGATAAAAATAACAGCAGCAGCGATCGAGTGGATGGGGTTATTGGTATATTAGGTCTAGCTCCTTATTTCTTTGAAACACAAGCATATCTTTATGGCGGTGAGAATAATTTTTGGGGAGCAAGTTTTGAATTAGAACGTGATTTGCTTTTAACTCAGAAACTTATTACTCAACCTTATATCGAAGCAGATGTAATATTTAGCGATGATTCTAACTATGCTGCAAAATCAGGTTTATCAGAACTAAAAACTGGTATCAAAACCCGATATGAGATTACTAAGCGAATTAAACCTTTCATTGATGTTGCTTACCAATATGAAAAAGGACAGAAAGCCACTTCTATGCAAGAGGCAACAGAGTCTGAAAAGGGATGGAAATATGGTGCAGGCATCGAATTAGTTTTTTAAAATAGTATGATTTGGATTCATGAATGGTAGCTTCGGCTACTATTCATGAATTATTACTATTTATTTTCGAATCTGTAAAACTAAAAAAGCTTAATTTTTGGTCTATTTTTATGCAGTGGTTAAAAACATGCTTAAAATTATCACTTATGAGAGTTTTTGATATGCCAACTAAAAAACCAACATCTGAGCGTGATATCGCTAAAGCAGCTGCTTATATATTGCAAGAAAGCTTTATTAAAGGTAATCCTCCCATAAATAACCGAAGTTAAAAGTAGAGGTTAAGCAGCCATGAGAGGTGGCTTTCCTTTGTTTGCTTGGTGTGGTCTTTCATAGTTGTAATGCCACAGCCAACTCGTTGCATAATCTTGTACTTCTTCCAGTGTGTCAAATAGATGCTTGCTTAGCCAGCTATAACGTATAGTCCGATTATAACGTTCAATATACGCATTCTGCTGTGGCTTACCTGGTTGAATATATTCAATACGAATACCTTGTTCAGTTGCCCAGCGTACAAATTCATGACTGATAAACTCCGGGCCATTGTCACACCGAATAACTAACGGCTTTTCTCGCCATTCCAGCAACTGATTCAACGTACGAATAACTCGGATTGTAGGTAATGAGAATCCTGCTTCAATCGCTAAACCTTCTCGACGGTAATCATCAATTACATTCAATAGCCGATACTTACGACCATCGATCAGCTGGTCATGCATAAAATCCAGTGACCAGACCTGATTTGCCCGGATCGGCTCTTTCAGTGGTTCTGGTGCATGTCGTTTCAGTCTTCTTCTTGGCTTAATACGCAGATTCAGTGCTAATTCACAGTAAATACGATAAACACGCTTGTGATTCCAAACATAATTTTCAACATGACGTAGATAAGAGAAACACAGACCAAAGCCCCAATCTGTATTTTCTTCAGTGAGTTCAATGAGCTGTTCTGCAATGAGTGCATTGTCATCACTCAGTTTAGCCTGATAACGGTAGCAGGTTTCACTGATACTAAATGCGCTGCAAGCCAAACGAATGCTAATGGCATAGTGGGCAACTGCCTGTTGTGCCATCTTACGTCGGCAAGATGGCCTCACCACTTTTTTGCCATCGCTTCCTGGATGATCTCTGCCTTTAATCGTTCTTCCGCATACATTTTTTTTAGTCTGGTATTTTCTGCTTCCAGCTCTTTCAGTCGAGCCATCAATGAGGTATCCATACCGCCATATTTGGCACGCCATTTATAAAACGTGGCATTACTCATGCCATGTTCACGACAAAGGGTGGCTACAGGTGTGCCAGACTCCGCCTGTTTTAAAATGGACATGATCTGGCTGAGTAAATTTAGATGTTTTCATGCAGAATCTCCTGCTCGTATCTTAAGAGAAAATTCTACTTTTAGATCCTTTTATTTTTAGGGGGGATTACCATCGTATATAAATTTGGATAAGTCATAGGAACGCCATCACTATTCAAAAGAACAGCAAATCTCTCTCCACTACTCATTACAAATCTTTTAACAGACATCATAATTAAATTTAACAAAATATCTAAGTATTAAATATCATAATATATTAAATAAAAAAATTTACAGAACTATTTCTAGTGTCTGTAAATTTCTTTTGTAACTAACTGCTAATAAAGAATAATTTTATAAACTTTACAAAACATGGTCTCTAGGGTGTACTAGAACGGCAGATCATCATCTAAATCAGCAGGGGGAGTTGTGGAGGTCATAGGTGCCGATTGTGGTGTTTTCGGCTGAAAACCACTTGGGTTATTGTTGGCATAGCCACCACCCTGATTTTGGTTAAAACCACCTTGATTTTGATTCGCATAACCTGTGGCTGGAGCTTGGTTCTGATTGCCATAACCGCCTTGGTTATTGTTAAAACGTGGTTGAGCAAAGCCACCATCTTGCTGGTCAGATTGTCCACGGTTAGCAGAGTCGAGCATTTGCATTTGATCGCCACGGATTTCAGTGGTGTAACGCTCTTGACCATTTTGGTCTGTCCACTGACGCGTACGCAATGAACCTTCAATATATACTTTAGAACCTTTGCGTAAAAATTGCTGAGCAATTTCACCTAAACGGTTATGCAATACAATACGATGCCATTCCGTTTGTTCCTTACGTTCACCAGTATTTTTATCTACCCATGAGTCGCTAGTAGCAATAGAAAATTGTGTTAGCGATCCGCCATTAGGAAAAGTTTTAGTCTCTGGATCTTTTCCTAATGAGCCAATCAAAATGACCTTATTAACAGAACCTCTAGCCATCATAACCTCTTGAATTCAATATATATTTAACTTAAAACCAACCAACAATAACTTACTATATAAGGTTATCAGCGATCCTTAAAACTTTCCGCAATGGAAATAATTTTAGAATATTCTATATCATTTTTCATTGTTTGAATTTGATCTTTCGCTTCCTTCAATCTTTCACTTCCATGATACTTAACCTCAAATTTTTTTATTATATGATTCAATTTCTTATATCCTCCAATTTTTTGATTTAACAAAGAAGTTACTATATACAAGTTTGTTTCAAGATTCTTTATACAATTTTCATCATTCTGATGAACTGTATTTTCTAAACTATCCTCTAATTCAGTAAATTGAGCCAATAATCGACTATTCTTTAGCTTGAGTTCTGTAATCTGTTTTGTTTTTTCTTCAATGATTTGCTTGGATGATTTTTTTTTCTCATTCTGTGGCTTGTTTGAAGCAATGTCTGCAATTTTTTTATCTAGCTCTTGTAGTAACTCAGCATGTATGTATGCTTTTGTCACACTATTTTTCGCATACAAAGTAGTCTGACCAACAGAAGAACCATCTTCAAATTTAGCATTGTTAATAATTTCTGCTTTGGTAATTTTCTTTCCACCAATATTTTGAAGTTGCTCAAATGACTCTCTTATAGCCCTTTCAAATTTATCTTTACTGTTTGCCACAAATGATCCTACTCAAGTTATCCAATTTAATATATCCAAGTTTAATCCTTAACACTTCCCATAAAACTATGAGGTAACTTTCGATTTCTCAGCCAACTGAATGGAATTTAACATCTTCTCTGCTTGAGAAATAAATATTTTAGAACTTTCAACAAGTTTTTTATTTTTACTAGAATCAATAACATCTTGATGTAATTTGATTCTTCTCTCCCAGTGAGCTTTACGAGAGTTATCAATAGCAAAATTAGGACACTTTAAACATAAAGAGTCTGTTCTCTTTATTGGATCTAAGCCTATACCATCAGTCCGACATAAAGCTTTGTCTAATCCTTTATTATTGATGAAACAGTATCCATCTGAATGAGCAACTACACGCATGTCATTGGTTTGAATAAATTCATCCACAAAATCAGCAATAGCTGTGGAGTCCAATAATTTTGATTTAGCTTGAATTAGTCTACTATACCTTTCAAGGGTTTCACTGATTTGTCCACTTAGTATAATTTTCCCTTGGAAAGCTCTATTTAATAGATCAAATGCTAAATCTTGCTCTGTCTCCCCCATAAACTGCCAAATGTCTTCATCATCCGTATATTTCTTTGTAAAAGCCGTACTATTATGTTTCAACATCAAGGATAATTCTTCCAAATCTCCTATCTCAAATCTCCAAGTCCACAACATTGCATATGCTCGTCTAAACATATGAGGTTTTAATTCTATTCTTTCAAATTTTGCTGATTCCGCAAAATGCCTTAAAATGACATATAGTCCATTTGTAGTAAGGTAAAAAGTTTTATCACCTTTTCCACTGTCTGAATGACCAAAAGGTAATTTTAGTAAGATTGTTTCATTTTTTGATTTTTCTCGATTATATGAAGCCAATTCTAAAATAACGCCAAGCGCGTCTTTAACTTCTTGAATAACAGCCCGTTCTGTTCGTTTTCCTGTTTGTGTTCCCGCAGTTTTTTTTTCTAACCCAATAAGAATATCAAGTTCAGTATTTAATAGCTCTAAAACATCAGCTTCTTTAGTAAGTGATAGTTCATGCTTTCGCTCAGCCAATAACATCAAAATGATTGTTACTGCCGCACCGTATAGAGCACGGACTTTACTTTGTAGTTCACTCGATTTAATACCTGTTAGCTTATAAAATTTCGCGTACATTGATCTATGATATATAGAACTATCTGAATGTATCTCCATATATTGTTTAAGTAAACTCAAAGTATATTCAGACTCTTTTACCAACTTAAGAGCATGATTTAATAAAGCAAAAATTTCTTGAGGATAAAGTGTAGGGGTATGTCCATTTTGAACTGAATAGGCTTTTGCTAACAAGTATATTTTTTTTGTTTTAAAAGGATTAAAGCTTAATGATTCTTTTAAATATTTCCTTAAAGAATAAATATGTGAAATCACTGTCAACTTCATTAGAACAGAGTTTTGCGTTAATCCTCTTAGCGATATATGTTCGCAAAATGAAATTATGTCATCCTGTTTTACTTCTGATAAATCAAAACAATTTCGCTCAAAACACAACCATTCGTAAAATTCTCGGATACTACGGCAACTTATAGCTAAAGTGCTAGTGGTGTTACATTTGCTTTCTGAAGCCTCCATTATCCAATATGCAAGTTCTTTTGCGGCATTCTTCCAATAATCCCATCTATGAAAAATACCCTTATAGTTTTCTAAAGTGTAAACATTCCAGCTAATTGTATATCTTGACTTATCATCAGTAATAATATGCGGTTTTAATTTCCAAACATCATCCTCATACTTATTTTTTAACCAAGCTATTTCATGATTTATAAGATTATCATGCTTTTCTCTATCATTATCTTGTTGCGCTGAAATGGCATACGACTTTAAATTTTCAATCATATATAACTCTTAAGATAAGGGGGGAAGCTTAATAGTTTCAGCTAGTGTTAGAGCAGATTTTTTATCAATCTCCAGAACATTTTCTAGTAAACTCTGATACTTGACCAACCTTGGCAACCAGTATTTTTCCCATCTTATTGGATTTTGAAACTTCAATTCATTCTCAGAATCACTTATGATTTTTTCCCATGCAATCCACTCTGCAATTATCGCATCATCTTTAAACCATATTCTCTTAGCATCACAATTGATCCATTCATCTACAGCATCTTCTATTGCTGTATTTAATAGCTGTCGGTTATTAGAAGAATCATTTTTTAATGCATTTTCAACAAGGTAGTTCTGAAATTTTTTAGATTTACTCAATATCATGGATTGCGTTAATACACGCTCAGTATAGATTTTCGTTGTTTCGGAATTAGAGTGATTCAGTAATTTTTGAATTACCCTCGTACTTTCTCCACACAATTTTTGAATCAATACTATGGTTGGTCTAAAATTTTGTCCAGTACATCCACCTTCTACTAAAGGCGAAATAAAGGGATCTTCTTTAGCTAAATCAGCTAAAAATCTCTTAACAATATTTACTACTGTAGAGCTATCTAAAGTATGGATATCTCTTCTTGCACTCATAGTATTGCGTTGTATAAATAATGGGGTCTTTTTTTGTAGAATTAGACTATTTGACTCATTAGTCTGAATACTCTTCAATACAGAAATCATTCTTTCAGAATGCTTGATACATAATGAAATCATAGGATCTGTTGTTTTTATATCTTTTTCTATTGGCTTATTTGCTCTAGGTTTGTCCATAAAAACATGTGTTTTTCCTTCTTTCGAACTAGGCTTAAAACTTGTTAAATATGTATAAAAAGCAACACAATCAACATTTGGTGCAATTTCAATATGAGAAAGTAAACCCACAATGAAAGGAGCTAATGTTTCTGGAGTTGGAAAAAATGCTGAATGTACCCTAGAAGAACCCCATTTTCTATATTTCAGATAGTCGCTTATACCTTTAGGCCATTTTATTGATTCTGGTAAAATACGTCCATAGTGTGCATAAAGAATCGACAATGCTAGTTCAATAGTCCTAGGATCATCCCTTCCATCTGAATCAATATAGTAAGTTTCAACTTTATTAAATTTTTCTTTTTGTTCCAATAACAGATTGTTAATACTTTTATTCAAGATAGTCATATCATCAATATTGGTTGACATCCCATTTAATAAGTTTTTAACCCTGCTACTTTTCCAACCTTTCGTACGAAAAAATTCTTCCATTCCTTTAGGCCAATATTTTACTGCTGGAATATTATCTCCAAATTTTGAATATAATATTTGGAATGCTTCTTCCAGTGTTCTTTCACGTCTACGATAAAAAGAATTAAAATCAGTTACACATCTTAATTTTTCAAGATCATTCTCACTTAGCTGTTCTATTATTTTTTCTACCTTTTCCCAATCCTCTTCCCATTTATATATATCAACAATGGCCTTTTTATGAATGATATCTATTGCGCCTAAAGAATAATTTAGAGCTTTAGCTTGCAAGTGCTCTAACTCAAACCGATCCATGATAACTTTAATATCTTGATGATCAAAATGGCTATCATCCTCAATATAACATCTAGCTATTTCAGCAAAAGAATCTTTTGGATTGCTATTAAAATTTGAGAAATTAGGAGGAATAGGGAAATCTTCAATAATATCTTCACTAATTAAACCTTTAACAAATGCAGAAGCTCTAGAAAATTTTTGGTACTTAGTGGATAAACCATTTTCTACATTAGTATCTAAGGATTTTTTATATTTAATAATTGATTTCTCATCAATTTTTTCACTATGTTTTGAAATAAATCTAAGAAAATTTCTTAATTCCAGAAAGACAGCTCTGCTAGACTGTTGTCCCTTTAAATATATTTTTAAAGCCGTAGCTATTGCATGAATATTCTCTAAATTAGTTAAATCACTAATATCATAGGTCTTTTCTTCAACAGTAATTTCTAATTTAGGAAATTCTATAATAGATTCTTTTATCAATGGTTTTAGTACAATAAGTTCACGCTTTAGCTTAGTCATTCATATCTTCCAAATGAATACTGGCAGTATATATATCTAATGTTGAAGAATGACTATGCCTTGTAAGCGTCTTCGTAACTTCACGAGGGTCACGAATATGCTTGAGCTGGGAAATTTTTTTAAGCTTATCTGTAGCAAATCTATGTCTTAACCCATGTACCCATACGTATTGGTCTTGTGTTAGGTTGCCATTTTCCAAAGCTTGCAGCCATCTAGATCTAAGTTGATTAGAGAATGTTCGACGATGAAGTGCTTGACCTGTTGTAGAGGAAATAAATACCTGTTGTGGTGGAATATATGCCTTACGCTGTAGTCGTGCTTCATTCTTAAATTTTTTTATTAACTGATTCCGTTCAGATTCAATATAGTCCAACGTTTTTTTTAATAAAATTCCACTCACCGGAATCCGTGCTTTCTTTTTTCCCTTTGTTACAGTCAATTCAATAAAGGAATTATTTTTCTCTATAATATTTTGTTCTAGAGTCTCCCTTGACGGTATCTGATCAACGCTTAACGCACATATTTCATGTGCCCGCAATCCACACCTACGTCCCCACTCAACCATCAAATTAAAGCGAATTTCTAAATCTTCAGACTTAAAGTATTCTTCACTTAATACCGTTTCAATCCATTCATCTTTTGGCGCAATTTTAGGTGATGCCCCTTGTTTGTTATAGTATTTAACCAAATTATGGGTGACACCATTTTTGGTCTGAAAAACTTTTATTTTAAATTTAGAAGTTACTCCTATTAGATTTTTACAATAATTATTATTTTCACACCAAAACAAGAAATCAATTACGCTAGATAATAATTGTGATACGTAACCTTCAGAGCCGGGATTCCGATTCGATATTTGATTTGCGTAAGCCTCTAACCAGTACTCATCTATATGATCAAACGAACACTCTTTATTTTCAAGTTCTAACTGAGAAATGAAGTCACATACATGCTTGGTATAGGTATGCAAAGTACCTTCGCTCCATAAAACTCTTTGAGATAGAAAATATTTAAGTGTGAGGCGATTTATAATGTGTTCATTATTTAAAATTAGGGGAAATTTTTTATGAGATTTTCCAGCAAAGATTACTTCATCAGCGTAATCAACATATGCCATATATCCACCTTAACTGTTTGAATGAACCATGTTTTCTTAACATAGCACTGAAACGAACATAAATGAATATACAGCATTCTTAGAGTAAAGTATTAGAGTAAACTATTAGTGAGCAATAATGACCTTATTTACACCACGCATCAGCTGTATTCTTCCTATTTGTTTCTATTATTTACTTTATAAGAGTTATGCTTAAATGGCTACCTCTTTACCCAACAAGTGCGTTAATTGTTGTCGCGCAGCATCATCAATTTGCTGTTTATCGACTTTTATATAGGCAACTTGCTGTTCAGACATCACCACGACTTCTTCAATACCATGAATGGCCAAAAGTTGAGAAGTCCACTCATCCGTTTGTTTGGCCTCAGGCAGGCGAAATACCATCGACGACAGATAACGCGGCTGGGCCAGACTAAAACTCATCAGCAGCCAAATTATAGCAACTGCAGTCAGAATACTCCAACCCATCGCCGTGTTATTCAGCAGTAACAGTTGCCCGCCAATCATGCCGCCAAAGAAGGCGCCAAGGAACTGGCTGCTGGCATTGACGCCCATTGCAGTGGCTTTGGATTGAATCGGTGCCGCTTTCGATAACCAGGACGGTAACAACGCTTCCATCACGTTAAAGGCAATAAAGAACAGGCCCAGTCCAATCAGCAGGATATATTTAGATTCAAAACCAAAAATCATCACGATCAGGCCAAGAATAATCCCGCCAATCGCGGTCAGGAAAATACCGCGCATTTTGCGATATTTTTCCGCCAGAATAATACTGGGGAAGGCAAAAAACAGACTCAGCACCAGCAGCGGCAAATACACCCAGCCATGACTGGACAATGGCAGACCGGCATATTCAATCAGCTGCGGCGGTGCATAAATAAACATCGCCGTTAGCAGTAAATGCAGGGTAAACACTGACAGATGCAGGCGGTTTAAATCGCCCATTTTTAGCACCTGTTTGAGCTGCGGCAAATAGCCCTGCTGGAAATTACGATGATGGCGCGTGACTTTAGGCACCAGCAGCAACATGGCAATGGCCGCCAGTCCCATAATGGTGGTCACCCAGAACAGCCCGGAAATACCAACCAGTCCGGTCAGCCACGGCCCGGCACTAAAGGCAATCACGAAGGATAAACCAATACTCATGCCCATCATGGCCATGGCTTTGGTGCGCTGTTCTTCACGGGTGACATCGGCCAGTAAAGCCATCACCACGGCAGAGACTGCGCCGCCACCGGCAATGGCCCGGCCAATGATGACCCCATAAATGGTCTCTGACATTGCAGCAATGGCACCGCCTAAAGCAAACAGTAACAGTCCAAGCACCACCAGCGGTTTACGGCTATAGCGATCAGCAATCAGGCTAAATGGAATCTGTAAAATGGCCTGGGTCAGACCATACACCCCAACCGCCAGACCAATTAAGGTCGGGGTTGCATATTGATAGGATTGCCCTGCCACCGAGAAAACCGGAATAATCATGAACAGACCCAACATGCGTAAGGCAAAAATACTGCTTAAGGCAAAAGTTGAACGGCGTTCTAAGGCATTCATCATATCAATAGGCTAAGTGCAACAATTTTGTATGCGAATATCCTACATCATTCATGCTGCAGATGCTGCGATATTCAGCACAATATTCTGCATCTGAACTACCAGTCATAAAAAAAGGTGCAATTGTTTGCACCTTCTTCAGATCAGACTGCAACTTAGTGCAGTGCCTGACGTTTTTTATATTGAATTGAGGCAAATACCGCCCAGACAATAAAGGCTACGCCAATCAGACCAGTGACCACTTCCGGGACGTGTAAACCGGTTCCACTGGCAATCATGATAAAGGCCAGTGCACCAATCGCATAATGCGCACCATGTTCCAGGTAAATATAAGCATCCAGGGTGCCTTTTTCTACCAGATAAATGGTCATCGAACGCACGAAAATCGCACCAATCGCCAGACCGAGCATGATAATTACCACATCCGAAGTAATCGCAAAGGCACCAATTACGCCATCAAAACTGAACGAGGCATCCAGCACTTCCAGATACAAGAAGCCACCAACACCGGCTTTCACCACACCGGTTGGTACGCCATTTTCATCATGACGAATCGCATTGCCATTTTCATCGACTTCAGGTTCGCCACCCAGTAAATGACTCAATACCTGTACACCAATATAAATCACGATGCCCCAAATGCCGGCCATGGTGACTACCAGACGTTTGTCCTCAACCACATTGGCCGCCATGATCAGCAAAGCCACCAGTGCAATAAAGACCGACATGGCCGGTACGCTGGCCAGATTGGATAAACGGCGCTCAATCCAGCGGAACCAGTGGGTGTCTTTTTCATCATCGAGAAAGAAGTTCAGGAACACCATTAACAGGAAGGCACCACCAAATGCTGCAATTTCAGGATGATGCGCCATTAATTTGGCCGAATATTCTTTCGGATTATTCAGTGCCAGCTGCACCACTTCCATCATGCCCATATCGGCTGTGACGGCAACAATCACCACCGGGAAAATTAAACGCATACCGAATACGGCAATCAGAATCCCGACCGTCAGGAACAGCATTTTCCAGAAATGGTCCCAACCGCGCAGGACTGATGCGTTAACAACCGCGTTATCAAACGATAACGACACTTCCATAATGGCGAGAATGGCCGTAATGGTCAGTGCTGTGAACATGGTTTTCAGGCCTGCTTCCGGGCCGTGGGTATAGCCCCAATAAGCAGACAAACCGAGACACACGATCGTAAATGCAATAGAGAAACCAAAATGTTTCATCATGACAAATCGACCTATGACATTATTAGATAAAGAAATTCGGTAAATATTAAACTTGAATTACACCGAATGCGCCGCGTGCATCCTGCTGAAGACATGCAGGACCTCGGCGATAGAGATATGGCCGCTATTATGACGCTTTTTGATGACGATGCCAAAACACTTCGTATGCTTTTTTGTTGATTCTGATACAAATCAAAGCGGCTCATCTTTGCAGCGCAAGTATGCTAGTCTTTGGGCATTGATCTTGATGCTTTACAGGAACCGGACATGCGTTTTTCTGAACAATTGTGGCAACAGAATTTAGAACTGTATCAAAACACCCTGGCCCTACCCTTTAACCAGGAACTGGCGCGAGGCAGCCTAAGTCGTGAGGCCTTTAGCCACTATGTGATTCAGGATGCGCATTATTTACTGGCCTATGGCCGCGCGCTGGCGGTGTGTGCTGCCAAAGCCTTTGATGCTGATGATGTGATCCAGTTTGCCGAAGCCGCCAAGGTGGCGATTGTGGTGGAACGTTCGCTACATAACGGCTTTATGCAGGATTTTGGCATTAGCAAAGAACAGTTTGAAAATACGCCGCTGACCCTGGCCTGCCATCATTACACCAGTTATCTGGTTGCCACTGCCTGGTCGGAGAGTTATCCGGTGGTGCTGGCCTCATTATTGCCATGTTTCTGGATTTATGCCGAAGTCGGTAGAGATATTGTCGGCAACTCGGTCGCCAACAACCCATATCAGGCTTGGGTCGATACCTATGCCGGCGAAGAGTTCCATACTGCGGTGCGCAATGTGATTGCCACGGTTGACCGCGTGGCCGAGCGCTGTGATGAAGACACACTGGCGAAAATGCGTCAGGCCTATACCCGTGCTGCTGAACTGGAATGGCTGTTCTGGGACAGTGCCTATGCACAGCGTAACTGGCCGGGACTGGACAGCAGCAACTAATCTTTGATTACTCGCCCTGGTGCAAGATCAGCAGACTTGCACAAGGGCCGACAGCTCTCTTTCATTCTTGCGTGCTTTGATCCCCGTACTTTTTCTCCTGACAATTTTTTATCCTTATCGTTTTCAGATCTTGGCCTTTATTTGCAATCAACCGACATAATTTGACGTAGAAATACCTTAAGCCTGCACTTGAACATTTTTCATGCGCTATCATATAGAGGTTTTAAATGAATTTTCTAGGATCATTGCATGAGCCAAAGTCATATCCGTATTCGAGGCGCACGTACCCATAACCTGAAGAATGTGAACCTTGATATTCCACGCGACAAGTTTGTGGTGATTACGGGACTTTCCGGTTCAGGTAAATCTTCCCTGGCTTTCGATACCCTGTATGCCGAAGGTCAGCGCCGTTATGTCGAATCGCTCTCGGCCTATGCGCGCCAATTCCTGTCACAAATGGAAAAACCGGAAGTCGACTCGATTGAAGGCTTAAGTCCGGCCATTGCCATTGAGCAGAAATCGACCAGTCACAACCCGCGTTCTACCGTCGGCACCATTACCGAAATTTATGACTATTTACGTCTGCTCTATGCACGCGTGGGTACGCCCTACTGTCCGGAACATGACTTGCCGATGGTGGCGCAGACCGTGTCTGAAATGGTCGATGTGGTTAAAGGTCTGGAAGAAGGTACCGCCCTGCTGCTGTTAGCCCCAGTGGTACGTGAACGTAAAGGCGAATATACCCATCTGTTTGAACAACTGCAAAGCCAGGGTTTTGTTCGTGCCCGGGTAGATGGTGAAATCATGGAGATTGATCCGCCGCCAGAACTGGACAAAAAGAAAAAACACAGCATTGAAGTGGTGGTCGACCGCTTTAAAGTCCGGGATGATTTGGGCAACCGTATTGCCGAAAGTTTTGAAACCGCTTTACGTTTAGGTGGAGATATTGCGATTTTATCGTGGATGAAAGGTGAACATCCGGACCGGGTATTCTCGGCCAAACACTCCTGCCCGGAATGTGACCGTGCCGTGGCCGAACTGGAACCGCGCCTATTCTCGTTTAACAACCCGTTTGGTGCCTGTCCGGTCTGTGATGGTCTGGGCACACGCAGCCATTTTAGTGCCGACAAACTCATTCCCAATCCGGAACTTTCTTTAAGCCAGGGTGCAATTCGTGGCTGGGACCGTCAGCGTCCTTATTATTATGGCATGCTGCAAAAAGTTGCCGATCATTATGATTTTTCCCTGGATACGCCCTGGAATGAACTGGACAAAGACACCCAGAAAAAATTTCTCTACGGCAGTGGCCGGGAAAAAATTGACCTGAGCTATGTCGATGAACGTGGTCGTCGTCACAACCGGGTACAACCGTTTGAAGGGATTTTGCCGCATCTGGAACGCCGCTATCGTGAAACAGAAAGTAATTATGTCCGCGATGATCTGGCGCAGTATCTCTCCAATGCCGCCTGTGATGCCTGTGATGGTTCACGTCTGAATGAAATTTCGCGCCATGTGCGAGTCAAAGACAAAACCATCAGCCAGATTACCAAAATGTCGATTGGCGATGCCGAGCATTACTACCAGAACCTGAATCTGGAAGGCGCCAAAGGCGAAATTGCCGATAAAATTTTTAAGGAAATCCGTGAACGTCTGCACTTTCTGGTCTCAGTCGGTCTGAACTATTTAAGTCTGTCGCGTTCTGCCGAAACCCTCTCGGGTGGTGAAGCCCAGCGTATTCGTCTGGCATCGCAGATTGGTGCCGGTTTAATGGGCGTAATGTATGTGCTGGATGAACCGTCCATTGGTCTGCATCAACGTGATAATGACCGTCTGCTGGAAACCCTGATTCGCCTGCGTGATCTGGGCAATACCGTACTGGTGGTCGAACATGATGAAGATGCGATTCGCGCCGCAGACCATATTATTGATATTGGGCCAGGCGCCGGCGTGCATGGCGGGAATGTGATTGCTGAAGGGACCTATCAGGAACTGGCGGCCAATGCCAACTCCCTGACCGGTCAATACCTGTCAGGCAAGCTCAAGATTGAAGTACCAAAACAGCGCACCCAGCCACCTAAGCCAGATGAGCAGATCAAGCTGATGGGTGCCTGTGGCCATAACCTGAAAAATGTCGATCTGACCCTGCCTTTAGGCGTGATGACCTGTGTTACCGGGGTATCCGGTTCGGGTAAATCAACCCTGATTAACCGTACCCTGCTGCCATTGGCCGCAACCCAGCTGAATGGCGCCACCACGCTCAGTGCGGAAAAGTTTGACACCATTGAAGGACTGCAATTTCTGGATAAAGTGGTAGATATTGACCAGAGTCCGATTGGCCGTACCCCGCGTTCCAATCCGGCCACCTATACCGGTCTGTTTACCCCGATTCGTGAACTGTTTGCCCAGACACCTGAAGCCAAAGGCCGCGGTTATGCGGCAGGCCGTTTCTCCTTTAACGTTAAAGGCGGACGCTGCGAGGCCTGTGAAGGTGATGGCATGATTAAAGTCGCCATGCACTTCCTGCCAGATATGTATGTGCCATGTGATGCCTGCCATGGCAAACGCTATAACCGCGAAACCCTGGAAGTGCATTACAAAGGCAAAAATATTTCCGATGTGCTGGAAATGACGGTCGAAGATGCCATGCATTTCTTTGATGCCATTCCGGTGATTCACCGCCGTCTGGAAACCTTGAATCAGGTCGGTTTAGGCTATATCCGTCTGGGTCAGTCAGCCACCACCTTATCTGGCGGTGAGGCGCAGCGGGTCAAACTGGCACGCGAACTGGCCAAGCGGGATACCGGTAAAACCCTGTACGTGCTGGATGAACCAACCACCGGTCTGCATTTCTATGACATTGCCAAACTACTGGACATCCTGCATGAGCTGCGCAACAAGGGAAATACCATTGTGGTGATTGAACACAATCTGGATGTGATTAAAACCGCAGACTGGATTGTGGATTTAGGCCCGGAAGGCGGTGCCGGCGGTGGGATGATTATTGCCGAAGGTACCCCGGAAGAGGTGGTGAAAGTGAAAGCCTCCCATACCGGAAAATTCCTGAAACCGATGTTAAAATAAAATGAAAGGGCTCTGAGGAGCCCTTTTCTTTGTTATTAGATTCACCTGAAAAATATCAAGATATATATTTAAAATATTTTTCTATTTTAATTTACGGTTTAGAGCATACTTTCCACCCTATTCCGCCCCTTCTCTTTGGCCTTAAATAAGGAGTGATCTGCCCGGCCAAACAGTTCCATCCAGCTGCCTGCATCTGCGGCGACCCCGGCACTGACAGAAATATTTAACGGCGTGTCCAGTCCCGGTAGGGTCAGAACATTCTGGCTAATTTCCTGACGTAATTTCTCGGCAATACTCAAGGCCCCGTCCAGATCAATCTGCTCAATCAGAATCAGGAATTCATCGCCCCCATAACGCACAATCAGATCAGATGAACGCACACTATGTTTTAACACTTCGGCAATTCCCTGAATCACCCGGTCACCGACAATATGCCCATACTGATCATTGACCTCTTTAAAGTCATCAATATCAATAATAATTAAACCGGTTTGATGGAGCTTGTCCGGATTCTGATTCAGATATTGAATATATTCTTCCAGCGCCAGACGATTGGAAACCCCGGTCAGGGTATCGGTATTGGCCATATTGCGTAGCTGGAATTCCAGCAAATCCCGTTCAGCCAAACGTGCCTGCAACTGCTTGAGCGCAGCAAATAAAGAGGTGTGTGAGGAATCTGGAGCTGTGGCCGTCTGTGGCTGGGCTTCAGATAACTCTAAAATCAGATCCCGCGCTTCAATTAAAGGTTTAAATACCTTAAAACGCGCATAGACCATGGTAAACAGCGCCGCCAGCAAAGAAATAATCGACACCGACAGCGTCAGGATAAACTGCTGCCAGGCAGCATGACGCTCCTGCTGGGCCAGCCAGACACTATAATCCAGCAGATATTTCTGCAGATTCACCACTGTCGTAAATTTATCGACAATCTTCAGAGTCAATTCAGTTCCGCTTAATGAATACGGGCGCGCATGCAGACTTTCTTCAATCAGCTGGCTGACAATAGGAACCCCCTGATCCAGATATTTTTGTTTAACCTGTTGATGCAGTCCCAGGTATTCAGGCGTTTTGTGCTGTTCAGGCTGAATCGAGTTGACCAGATCCCATAAATAATAAGACTGTCGCTGGCTCTGTAAGGAATAGGCCAGGTTCTGTTCAGAAATCGGTTCTTTAAAAGTCACTGCCGCCATAATCGTCGAGGCCAGACGTCCGGCCTGATCACGTAAATCGGCCAGTACCAGAATCAGACTATAGGACTCCGACAGCATGGTCTTTTTGCCTTCCGACTGCATCATGACATGCTTCAGCACCTCATAGACTTCATCCCAGGCACGAAACATGGCCTGAATGGCCTGATCCAGCTGTGCTGAACTGCGCTGGGCATAGGGTTGTGCTGCATAGGCATCCACCGCAGCACGTCCTTTTGCCAAAGCCGGTTTTAAATCGGTGGTCAAGGCATTGGCCTGTGCAGCAAAACCGGCGCTATTTAACAATTGCATGGTGTGTTCAATCTGCAGATCGACCCGCTCTCGAAACAGGGTCAGCTCTTTCAGGTTGGCACTGAGTTCATCTGGAGTACTGGACATAACCTTATTGGCCGGACCACGTTCGCGTGAAATCTCGTTAGCCAGATCGGCCACATGACGTAAGACAGAAATTTCGGTCAGCACCACATCGGACTGCTGATAAGAGCGATAACTCTTCAGCGTCACCGGAACCGAAATAAACAGAATCGACAGGATGATAATGAGCATAGAAATAAACAGACGCTGCTTAGTATTCTCTGAATGCAAGCGATGGGACATCTTTATAACCTCACTACCATGAGCATGAACTGAACGTATTGAATCAACAAAGGCAGAGCAACGAGCTGAAGCGGATGACCACACTGCTGAGGAAAAAATAACAGGACAGCGGTAGCGTTCATTCAACTATAAGTCGAATAAATCAGCAAGATAACTAAAAAATTGTGACAAGGTTAACAAATTTATTGATTAAATTGAATAAAAACCGACGAAATTAGAGTAAGTTTCTATTTTTTTTGAAGGGCAACCGAGATTGCATTCTCTTAAAAATTAAATATAAGTCAATGATTTATATAACAAAAACAAGGTTTTAAAAATTGTATAAAAAATTAAAGAAAACATTTTACAGTTGCATCAAATAAGTGCATAATGCACCGCATTGGGGCGACTTTAGATATTCCTCAGCAGAATTTTAAATTTTCCCGCAAATTTTGGCTAAAAAATCCCGGTTTTCGTTGAAAACCGGGATTTTTTTATGGTCATATATTCAATAGCGCTTTTTAATTCAAGAAATATTGCACCAATATAGTGCACTATAAATTTATACTTAAGCGGTTTTTAATCCTGACTACAGGATTCAGGCATAAAAAAAACCCAGCCTTGGGGAAAGCTGGGCATATAAAAAGTAAAACTTTGTGGAGAATCTCAGTGCAGTTCCTCTAACCTCTAGTCCTGCATCAAGAAAAATCATGACCGAAATCACAATTTCGATAAAGCTAACCAAACGGTATAACTTTACCTAGCCATTATGATACTTATAACACTTTTTGTAAAGCCTATTAAAATAGTCTGCTTTTAGTTTAACCAGTATTAATAGTCAGCGAATTTAGACCTATAAAAACCAGAAAACGTAGAAAAAAAGTAAAGCGTTATCAATTTCAGCTACATAATCCTGGTCTTAAGCTTCATTTTTTAAGCTTTATGCGCTGCTTCTCACATTTTTATTAGATTGCTTTTATAGATAATTTATATTGAATCAATTCAGATTAACTATAAAGAAAAGTGAGGCAGCAAGCACTTTTCTTTCGCAAATGAGATTTAGCCGCTTGTTCTTTATACACTTTTTAGGTTGACAACAGATTTATTAATTGACTACTTTTTCGCCTATACATATTTTAGAGCAATTACTCAACTAAATAATCTCCTTTGTCTTCATTGACTTAATAAATTGTTACAATACAATGCCTATTGTTTAATCCATTTTTAACAAAACTGGTAACTATCATGAAAAAACTCGGTTTAGCCACAGCTTTATTATTAGCCATGACCGGTGCTCAAGCGTACCAATTCGAAGTTCAAGGTCAATCAGAATTCATCGACAATACTGCAAACAACAATGACTTCTCTGGTGCAATTCAAGGTACTTACTACTTCAAAAATGTTGATTCAACTAAAGGTCCTTTAGCTGAAGCTGCGTTTTTAAACCAAGCATCAAATGTTTCTTTAGCTTATAGCTATGGCGAACTTCAAGAAGATGGCGAGCGT
This sequence comes from Acinetobacter sp. YH12116, assembly GCF_013418895.1. NCBI lineage: Bacteria > Pseudomonadati > Pseudomonadota > Gammaproteobacteria > Moraxellales > Moraxellaceae > Acinetobacter > Acinetobacter sp. YH12116. Next base: position 33,895 of record NZ_VPBE01000024.1, read on the forward strand.
GATGTTGTTCATGCTTATGGTGCTAAAGCTGAAGCATATGTTCCGACAAAATTTGTTCCAGCCTATGCAAGCGCGTCTTATAACCATACCATCGTAGACAACAAAACTGGTTTTGCTGATGACAATGGCGACCGTTATGCCTTAGAACTTGGTGCATTAGTAGCGCCAAACTTTCTGGTTGCTGTAGGTTATACCAGCGTTGCAGACCAAGCGTCTTTAGATGCTTTCAACATTGTTGCTAACGGTGTTGCTAAAGCAGGTCTAGAATCTGCAACAATCGCAGACGATCAAGATGCTATTACTGCACGTACTAAATACGTGGGTGCAATTGATGGTACAAACATGGCAATCGGTTTTGAAACTGGCCTTGTTTACGGTGAAAGCACAGCGTACAACCTAAAAACTGATCTTTACTTAACGCCTGCTCTTAGCGTTGGTGCATCTTACATGGAGTCTAGCTACAACAACTCTCCAGACAAAGCTTGGGGTGCAAACGTAAATTACTTCATCACTCCTGCTGTTTCTGTAGGTGCAAGCTATGTAAATGCTAACTTCGAAGCTGCTCAAGCTGGCGAAGAAGATGCGACAGTACTTGATACTCAAACTGTTGGCTTAAATGCTAAATTCCGTTTCTAATCTGATTTAGAAACTGATGTAAAAAAGACGCTCTATGAGCTAATGCCAGTCAGTTAAGCAAATTTTAGTAAAATGTAGTAAAAATGAGTGTATGTAAATACGCTCATTTTTTTATGTCTTTATCTGAACATTTAGAATCCACTCTTGAACATGCTCTCCCATCACTT